>JAFZCU010000172.1 GCA_017556145.1 Prevotella sp.
ACCTATAAGCTCTACATCTCTTATGCAGGCAACCACAAGGTAGTTATCGAGTAATTATTTAACGACGTAGTATTATGAAGAAATTATTATATACAATAGGTTTGGCTCTCCTTGCTGTGAGCTGTACCGATGATTATACCGACTGGGCCAATCCGTTCAAGAACGACCCTGAGGCAGCCAAGAGCATGTCTATGAGTATCAATCCCGTTGGTACCATCGACCTGGCAACGGTTACCACTGAGACGGTCCAGATCTTCTCGCCGACAATCACCATCGATGATGAGGCAGTAACAACCTACCAAGCAAAAATCTATGGTCCTGAGGAAGGTGATGAAGCAGAATTTGAAGTAGGTGCTGATGGCTCTGTTCTGACATCAGCGCTCGAAACAGCCGTTTATTCTCTCTATGGTCAGCGCCCTGTTACCCGTAACATCCCTATGGATGTAGCTGGCTACGTCACAGTTGGTGGACAGACCTTCAAGGCTATTGGCAACACCACACTGAGTGTTATCCCCAATGCACCTGAGATTGAGCAGGCTTACTACCTGACAGGTACCCTGAATGGTTGGGACAACACAGATACCACCTACGAACTGACCAACGATGGCAGCGATCCTTATGTGAACCCAACGTTTACATGTCGCATCCCCGCTCCTGAAGATGGCAGTAACATCGAGTTCAAGATGACGCCGAAATCAGGTCTCGGTGGCGACTGGAGCAAGTGTCTCGCTGCTGGCGACGAGGGTAAGTTCAAGTACAACAACGACGGTGGCAATCTGGTTATCCAGGCTGTTGCTGGTGCTAAGTTCTACGACCTCACCTTCAACATGCTCGACCAGACCTGGGATGCCAAGGCATTGCTCTTCGACATTGAGCAGAACTGGTACTTCACAGGTACACTGAATGGTTGGAACAACAGTGACACGACCTATAAGATGACGAACGACGGTAGCGATCCTTATGCTAACCCGACATTCACCATGCGCATCCCAGCTCCTGAGGATGGTGGTAACATCGAGTTCAAGATGACACCAGAGTCTGGCCTGGGTGGCAACTGGAGCAAGTGTCTCACTGCTGGTAGCGGTGGAGAAGGAACATTCGCCTATAATAATGAAGGTGGCAACCTCGTCATCGTAGCCGTTGAAGGTGCTAAGTACTACGATGTGACTTTCAACATGATGGAACTCACATGGTCCTACAAGGCTATCTCCTTCGATCCGTTTGTCTACTTCATTGGTGCTACGGATGGCTGGTCTGCATCAGATCAGCGTCTGGCAGCCGTTTCTGACGGTGTCTACACAGGCTTCCTCTATGTCGCCGATCCGAACGGCTGGGGTCTGGAATTCAAATTCCAGCTTGAGCCAGGCAACTGGGACAAGCAGCTGAACAGCAACAATCTGGTTGAAATCGGCGGTGATTTCGAGAAGGGCGGCGACAACATCAAGGCCAGTGCCGGCGAGGGCGTCTACTTCGTCAACCTTGACCTGAACACCAATGTGCTGAGTGCTACGAAGGTTGAGAAGATGGGTATTATTGGCGACTTCAATGGTTGGGGTGGCGATGTCGACATGACATGGAATGCGACCGACTATTGCTTCGAAGCTACAGGAGCTGGCGTTACAGCCAATGGATGGAAGTTCCGTATCAATGCTGACTGGACTATCAACCTTGGTGGTACTACACTTACCGACCTTGTTGCTAATGGCGACAACCTGACGGCAGTTGGTAACATCATCAAGCTCTATCCCACACGTAAGACTTCGGACAAGATCTATTGCACGGTAGAGTAATCAAAACTATCAATATCAATCAGGCGAGCCGCTTATTGCAACGGCTCGCCTGATTTTTCCCAAACAGCAACAATTATGAAGAAATTACTATTATCACTCATCGTCCTTTCACTGCTGGCTGCATGCAAGCCCGCCAAGGAAGCAAAGACAGAGGCCTTCGAACTGCCTGCTGTCGACGACATCGCCATGTATCAGGTCAATCCACGTGTGTTTGCACCTGACCATTCCCTCAACGCTGTAGCCGCCCGCATCGACTCCATCCGCGACTTAGGCGTCAACATCATGTGGGTCATGCCCATCTACCCCATCGGCATCGAGAAGGGCAAGAACTCGCCCTACTGCATCAGCGACTATAAAGCCATCGCACCCGAGTTCGGCACCATCGACGATTTCAAGAACCTCGCCAAAGTCTGCCACGAACACGGCATGGGCATCATCCTCGACTGGGTAGCCAATCATACAGCGTGGGATCATCCCTGGGTAAAAGAACATCCCAACTGGTACACCTACGACGAGAAGGCCGACACGATCATTTGTCCGCAACCCTGGAATTGGGAAGATGTGGCCGACCTGAACTATGACAACAAGGACATGCGCGAGGCGATGATCGACGCCATGAAGTTCTGGATTGTCGACGTAGGCATCGACGGTTTCCGTTGTGACGTAGCCGATGGTGTACCTGCCGACTTCTGGAAGGATGCCATCGACCAATTGCGTGCCGCAGCAGGCGACAGAAAGATTTTGATGTTGGCAGAAGGCAAGAATGTTGACAACTTCACCGTTGGCGGCTTCGATATGAACTATGGCTGGGACTATAAGGATGAGCTCGTGAAGGTGTTCAATGGTGCGCCTGCCTCTGACCTCATCAAGGCGGACAAGGCTGAATACGACAGTCTGCCAGCCGGCAAAGTTAAGCTGCGCTTCACCACCAATCACGACCACTCTACCGAGGCCACGCCCTGTGTGGAGTTCACCAACGACCGTGGTGCAATGGCAGCCTATGTAGCCAGCATCTTCCCCCATGGCGGTGCGCTCATCTACGGTTCGCAGGAGGTGGGCTATCCCGAGCCTATCAACTTCTTCAAGTACGTACCCGTTGACTGGACTGCCAAGCCTGAAATCTATCAGGAATACAAGCATTTGATTGGCCTCTACAACGAGTATCCCGCTCTGCGTAAAGGCACAACGAAGGCCTGGCCTGACAACGATGTGCTCATTTTCGAACGGACAGACAACGAGAAGAGTTTCCTAATCGCTATTAACGTACGCAACGAGTCGAAGACCATCAGCATACCCGACACTTGGATAGGTGCTGAGGTCGAGGATGAAATGTCTGATCAGGACGTGAAACTCGAGGAGTCTTTGACGCTCAATCCCTTCGAATATCGCATTTTTGATCGTCAATGAAAAGATTTGCTACCATCATCTTGGCAACAGTGGCAGCAACGCTTGCCTATGCGCAACCTAAGCGCTATCTGGGCGGCGATGTGTCGCTGTTGCCAAGTTACGAAGCCCAAGGCACGGTCTATAAGGACTTCAACGGCCGACAGGTGAAACTGCTGCCCTTCCTGAAGCAGCAAGGATGGAACATGATTCGCGTACGACTGTTCGTCGATCCGCAGAACGCGCCAGAAGGTCACAAGGGCGAGGGTGTGTGCCAGGACCTGAACTATGTCATCGGCCTGTGCCGCCAAATCAAAACAGCCGGCATGCAGATCATGCTCGACTTCCACTACAGCGACACTTGGGCCGATCCCGCCAAGCAATTCACGCCCAAACGTTGGGAGCATTGTGATGACAAGGCGATGGCCGACAGCGTCTATACCTACACTCGGACCTCACTCTTAGCAATGAAAAAGGCTGGCGTATCACCCGAAATGATCCAGGTGGGCAACGAAATCACCAACGGTATGCTCTGGCCTACAGGCAAGCTCTACCCTAAGGAAGATGACAACACGACGACAGAAGGGCGCTGGGATATTCTCTGCAATCTGATCAAAGCAGGCAGCAAGGCCTGTCGTGAGGTCTGTCCGAAGGCACAGATCATCATCCACACCGAGAAGGCCGGCGACTGGGACATCACTCGCAACTATTACTCTCAGCTGCGCTGGCGCAAGGTCGACTACGACATTATTGGTCTTTCCTACTACCCCATGTGGCACGGCACTATCCCCAACCTCGGGCAGACGTTAGACAATATTTCCTGGCTCTTCCCCGAGAAGCCTGTAATGATTGTGGAGGCGGCAGCCTATTATTCCCATGAGCGCGACCCGTGGTCGAAAGCGGATACCTACGCAGAATTCTTCCCTATCAGCATCGAGGGACAAGCGCAGTTCACCCGCGAACTCGTAGCAGAGCTGAATCGACATCATAACGTCACTGGCCTATTCTGGTGGTTCCCTGAAGAGAACGCCTTCAGCAATAACGTCACAAAAGGCTGGCTCAACCGCGGCCTCTTCAACAATCGCAACGGCCAAGCTCTTCCCGCTTTAAGGGAGTTCAACAAATTCGGGAAATGACGCAAGACATTATGCAACCGATTGCACAATATAACTTGCATACTTATAGCCGTTTGGAGAATCACCGAACGGCTTTTTTGCGTATCTTTGCAACAGTTTTAACAATCAAGATAACAAAAAACGCTTATGCAAAGACTTTACACGACACTCATCGCCCTCATTGCCACAATCAGCATGATGGCACAGGGCTGGCCAGCCAACTACGGCGGCGTGATGTTGCAGGGATTCTATTGGGACTCGTATGACGACAGCCAATGGACAGCCCTTGAGGCACAGGCTAACGATCTTGCCAGCAGTTTCAGTCTCGTCTGGATTCCACAGAGCGGTAACTGTGGTGGAAATTCCATGGGATATGATGACCTGTGGTGGTTTAACAACTACAACAGCTCCTTTGGCAATGAGGCCGAACTGCGCTCTATGATCAAGACCTTCAAGGCAAAAGGCATCGGTACCATCGCCGACGTGGTCATCAACCATCGTAAGAATATCAGCAGCTGGGTGGACTTCCCCAAAGAGACTTATAAAGGTGTGACCTACGAGATGAAGTCGACGGATATCTGCGCCAACGACGATGGCGGCAAGACCAAGACGTGGGCCTCGCAGAACGGCTATTCGTTGAGTACAAACAATGATACTGGTGAAGGTTGGGACGGTATGCGCGACCTGGACCACAAGAGCGAAAATGTGCAGAGAATCGTCATGGCCTATCTCGACTTCCTGCTCAACGACCTGGGCTATGCTGGTTTCCGCTACGACATGGTGAAAGGATATAGCGCATCGTATACGAAATTGTATAATGAGGAAAGTAAGCCGACATTCTCCGTAGGTGAATACTGGGACGGCAATGCTGCAAGCGTTAAGAATTGGATCAGTGGCACAAACAAGACTAGTGCAGCTTTCGACTTCCCCTTCCGCTATACCGTACGTAATGCTCTGAGAGGGAGCGCCAACGACAACAACGCAAACAACTGGAAGCAGAAACCCGACTATCGTTTGCTTTCATCCACAAGCATTTTAACGGATGCCAACTTCCGACAGTATGCCGTCACTTTCGTTGAGAACCACGATACAGAATTACGTGCTGCGGATGCTCAACAGGATCCCATCCGTAAGGACACCCTGGCTGCCAACGCCTTCCTGTTGGCAATGCCTGGCACACCTTGTGTCTTCCTGAAGCACTGGCAGGCCTATAAGTCAGAAATCAAGGCCATGATCGAGGCACGCAAACTGGCTGGTATTACTAACATGTCGACTTACTCGAACTTCAGAAGCGCCAACGACTATTTCGCCAACATCATCAAGGTTGATAATGCAAACCGTTTGTTGGTAGTTGTAGGTGACGAGAAACAGGTAGAACCCAGTAACAGCCAGTGGACAAAGATTCTCTCAGGCTATCATTATGCCTACTATCTCGCCAATGATGCAGAGACCGCTTGGGCCAATAAGGGTAGCGGCAACTTCAATGAGACTTTCGACGTGACGCTGACAGCTGTTTCGAATACTGCCGGTGCTAAAGTTGTTTATACCTTAGACGGCTCTGAACCCTCAGCCACTAACGGCACTCAGGTCGCCAGTGGTAGCAGCATCAAGATAGAAGGGGAAAAAAACGTGACGTTGAAGGTTGGTCTGCTGATTGGTTCCGCTGTGACGGGTATCATCACGCGTACATATACTTATAAAGCAGAGGA
The DNA here is from genome assembly GCA_017556145.1 of Prevotella sp. Classification (GTDB taxonomy): domain Bacteria; phylum Bacteroidota; class Bacteroidia; order Bacteroidales; family Bacteroidaceae; genus Prevotella. Next base: position 5,998 of record JAFZCU010000172.1, read on the forward strand.
AAAACTGCCAGAGGCTGTATGCACAGTGAATGAAGGTGAGGTTTGCGCCTTCTTTGAGGCACCTGATAGCTGGACTAAAAAGATTTACTGCTGGGCTTGGAATGATTCTCCTGGGGAGAACTTCACCTATGCCAATGCAGGTTGGCCTGGTGTAGCTTGTGAATTGTTGGGGGTGGCCGAGAATGGTAATAAAGTTTGGAAATGGACCTGGGACGGAACCAAGCAGAACAACACCTCGGTTACGAAGCCTGGCATGATCATATTCAGTAATCATGGTGCTCCTCAAACCTCGGATTTAACCTTCCAAAATGGTGGCTATTATAATGAAAAGGGTCTTCAGAAGACTATTACAAATATCCCTGCCATCACCTTCACCAATGACAATGCCGACAAGGTCTACACGCTTGACGGACGACAGGTTCGCACTGACGGACGACTTGATAATCTGCCGAAGGGCATCTACATCATCGGTAAACGGAAAGTTGTACTCCAATAAAGCAATTTCGTGCCGTCCCTATTTTAGAGACGGCACGAAACTTCCATAAATCACCATAAAATCGCCAAAAAAAGGTGAAATTGTGTTAATTGTTTCCTTTTTCATGCAAAGTTTCCATACTTTTGTAATTATATAAGGTAGTCAGACCTATTAAAGACATGAAAAAGTATTTGTTGGTATTTGCCTGGATTATGGCAGGGATACAGCATGTTGGAGCTCAGGAACAATTCATTTCCGACGGGGGTTCGCTTACCCGCAGCCTTTCCTCTGCTTCTGATTTTGCTCGCCTGTATGTGGGGGCAGTTGAACCTCAATACCAAAAATCGTTATGGCACGACGTCCCATATTATAAAGGCAATACAGATCTGTATAACGGTCGTATCAGCTATCATGGTGTGGTTTATGACGATGTGCAACTGCGTTTCGACCAATTAAAGCAGTGTGTTGTTGTTCTTCCTCCAGGGAAAAGGGCGTTTTGTCTGCCTGAACAGAAATTCGTTGACTGGTTTGAGATGGATGGTCACAGATATGTGCATGATCCGGAAGACAGCTTACGATATGCATCGCTGCTTAGTGATGGAACAGCTAACGGCATTCGCCTTTATCATAGTGTGTGGAAGGTATATAGTGGTGAAAGAGTTTTTGAAGGAGAGAAATATCTAAAAGCCCTTAATACCGAAGAGCATTATATGCTCATGACTTCAGACGGAGAAAAGTATCACGTGAAGCGTGCATCGGATGTAGCAAAACTCTTTCCTGAACAGAAAAAGCAGATTAAGCAATTTGCGAAGAAGAATCATCTTTCCTTCTCAAAGCGTGAGCGCGAGAATAGCCTTGTGAAGGTTGTCGGAAATGTCTCAGGCTCTCCGATACTTAATTATAAAGGTGAGGGGCAAGAAAGACCACGTGTAGGCGAGCTCAGCTCGGGAATGGTAAGAGATAAGAGAATCGTTTCAGAAACAGACTCAACACTTATTACCGGCATTCCTGTCCTTGATAATGATTCTGTTGCAATGGCAGTTGCTTCAACAAAAACAAAGGTCTATGTAGTGCCGGGTGTAAAGAAAGCAAAGGCAAGTGTTGCCGACGATCAGGAACTTGCCGAGATAGTCGTTGTTGGTGGTCGGCAGTCGGCAGTAAAAAACATAATGATGGGTTCTGAGAAGTTCAAGCCCCAGATACTGAAGAACATTCCATCAGCCTTTGGCGAGTCGGATATTATGAAGATTGTGCTCACTCTGCCAGGTGTTACTACCGTTGGAGAGGCTTCAAGCGGCTATAACGTGCGAGGCGGTGCAACAGACCAGAACCTCATACTTTTCAATGGAGGTACTGTGTACAATCCGTCACACCTGTTCGGACTGTTCACATCTTTCAATTCAGATGCGGTTGAGGATGTAGAGCTGTTCAAGTCAAGTATTCCCGTAGAATATGGAGGCAGAATAAGCAGTGTATTGAAAGTGGTTTCTAAGGAGGCAAATATGCAGAAACTTACTGGTTCGGCAAGTATTGGTGCGCTTACCAGTAAGGCGAATATTGAGATACCAATCGTTAAAGAACATGTATCACTTTTGTTGAATGGTCGTACAACATATAGTGACTGGATTCTCAAGAAGTTACCAGAGAAGAGCGGCTACAGAAACGGTACTGCGAACTTCTTCGATCTGGGTGGCGTACTGACATGGAGGATCAATAGTAGGCATCGCCTCAAGGTTTATGGCTATTGGAGTAATGATAAGTTCTCGTTCAGCTCAAAGGATAATTATGGCTATCAAAACCGTAATGTCTCTGCAGAGTGGCGCTCTATCCTGAATGAAAGTGTGACAGCTACGTTTTCTGCCGGACTTGACCACTATGACTATTTCAATGAGGATAGAAACACACCTTCAATGGCTGCCCGATTGAGTTTCGGCATCGACCAATTATGGGGCAAGCTGCATATTCGTCAGCGCCTGTCGGAAAAGGAAGTCCTCTCTTATGGCCTATCTATGCAGCATTACAATGTGCAGGCTGGTAAGTATGAGCCTGTAGGTGAGAAATCATGCATAACGACAGATCAGCTACAGAGAGAAAAGGCATTGGAGAGCGCTGCATATATTGACTATGAGCGTTCGCTCACTGAAAAGCTATCGGTTTCTGCCGGTTTGCGTTATTCTATGTTCAATGCGCTGGGTCCTCGTGACGTGAATATTTATTATGACGGGGAGCTTCCATCAGAGGAAACATTGTTGGAAACACATCACGAAACTGGTGTCATCAAGACCTATCATGCACCTGAATTGCGTCTGTCGGCTCGCTATGCCCTACAGGAAAACCTTTCGTTGAAGGCTGGTTTTAACACGATGCACCAGTATATTCATAAAGTGTCGAATACTGCTATCATGTCGCCTACTGATATCTGGAAGCTTTCCGACCTTAATATCAAGCCCCAGAATGGCTGGCAGGTGGCTGCTGGTATCTATCATGAAACAGCCGGCAAAGAATACGAGTTCTCTGCAGAGGTTTACTATAAGTATATCAGCGATTATCTCAACTACCGCAGTTCTGCCGTCCTGCTGATGAATCCCCATCTTGAGACCGACGTTATTTCGACTAAGGGCCAAGCCTATGGCGTAGAGCTTCAGGCAAAAAGGCCTATAGGAAAGATAAATGGATGGGTAAGCTATACATTCTCACGTTCTTTGCTCCGACAGGATGACAAGAGGGTGGCAATGCCTCTGAACGATGGCGAATGGTACCCTGCTGAATATGACAGACCTCATGAGGTAAAGGCTGTGCTCAATTATAAGTTTACTGAGAGATATAGTCTTTCCAGCAACTTCAACTATGCCACAGGTCGTCCGACGACGGTACCAGCCGGCCAGTATTATGACTCTCACAATCAAAAACACATGCCATACTATACCGACCGCAACACATACCGTATACCGGATTATATGCGTTTGGATCTTGCGTTTAATATAGAGCCGACTCATAAACTGACAAGTTTTCTTCACACATCGTTCTCTATAGGTGTATATAATGCCCTTGCGCGCAAAAATGCCTATTCCATCTATTATGTCACCGAAGGGGGTAGAATAAAAGGGTATAAGTTATCTGTGTTTGGCACAGCCATTCCTTATGTTTCACTTAATATACGATTTAACTAAAACATGATGAAACTGAGAAAATCGCTATATTTGGTGTTTTGCCTGATGGTAGGCGTATGTACACTGTCGGGTTGTATAGAAGAATACGAGGCAGATATCCCGTCAGAGGATTCCGACTTACTCGTTGTGGAAGGCTCAATATGTTCTTCTAAAATGAATAAATTCATCCTGACACGTACACTGCCTGTCAATTCTTCCTTAATGCCTACAATTGTACAGGGAGCAAGAGTCTCTGTACGCGGGACTGACGGCTCTGAATACATGACAACGCAGACATTCAATGGATATTATGCCTGCCAGATTGAGACCCTCAATCCTGACGTGGAATATTATCTGCATATCGAGACTGATGGTGAGATTTATGAATCTGAACCTCAGAAACCGCTTCGTACCGAGAAAATTGCAGAAGTAAGCGGGGTGCAGTACACACCGGAAAGTAATATCGACGTGCTCATCACGCCCGAGGCACCTTTTAATCCTGATAAGCCGAATTATTATTCGTGGACATACGAAGAGACATGGGAAGTGCATCCTGACTACACCACCGTTATCTATTTCGATATAAAAACATCTAGCCCTGTCTATGATCCTTACCAGTTCCCTGCGTGCGGATGGAAAAGTGCAACGGGCTCCACGATATTGGTTGGTTCAAGCGTGAGTTACGAAGGACAACACATTCGAAGAGTCAAACTGTACGATATTGACCGTGGCGATGAACGTATGTATTTTAAGTATAGTGGTCTGGTACATCAACGTGCCATCTCAAAGGCTGAGTACGAGTATGAATCTGCACGGCACCAGGCTGGTTCAGAGATGGGCGGTTTGTTCACACCGCTCCCATCCGCCCTACCAACCAATATCCATTGCCTCACGTCAAACAAGCGCGTAATCGGCTTTGTGGGATGCTCGTTGAATACGGGCGAATACAGATTCTTCCTCAAACCTATGGATTACTCTATCGATCGTCCTTACCATAAAGACGCCCGCAAATGGCTCGACGACTGTGATGAGGCTGCTTGCTACCGGATGGTAACGAAAGAAGGCATGTACTTGTGCGAATGGAAAGATGAAAGAGATAGGCCTGGAGGAACATTACAAACGGCATGGGCATACGACTTTCAACTTGATGTCAGATTAAAAGGTGCATCAGATGTAGAACCTGATTTCTGGTCATTGGATGAAAATGTAAGTTATTGAAGATCGAAGATTGAACATTGAAGGATTGAAGATGAACAACAGACTATTATCACTGATAACAGCAATGGTACTTTCCATAAGTGCCTGCGCTATGGATATAGAGACTGACCGCACATGGTATCTTGCCGGTGAGGCAATAACAGTCAGGATGACTGCCGACGATGCCTTAATAGCATACGCAGAACTGTGTGATACGTATGGTTTGGCAGCAGGTGTAGTGGTAAGTCTTAAAGAGGGAGAGGGAACAGGCATTATTGAACTTCCTTCCGACCTACATAGCGGGTACTATGTATTATCAGTATATACTCGCCATAGCACAAATGTGTATCAACAGCTTGTTGCTGTAATAAATCCTCTTCACAAGAGCGGGGATGACGATATCGAATGGGTTAAAATCACGGATCCCGATTCACTGAGCTATCCAATGCACAATGCACCGCTCGCTTGCTACCGAAGGGACGCAAGAATGCACAACGTCGAACGTTCGACGTTAGACATTCGTGAGACGGAGGGCCATATCATCAAGGCACGAGTTAAGAATGTCGATGATGGCAAGACTTTCAGGGCCAGTCAGATCCGTCCATCCCTGAGTATCATAGGAAAGCAGATTCATTATTTTGAAGGAAAGATGGATAATGACTCCACGGCCGTCTTCTACACCTTCGGCATCCATGGCAAGCTACCGTTGGTACTCTCTGCTACGTCGTCCACAGGCGTGAGTCTGCCTATCGAGATGATCAGTCCGTTTGCCACCATGCTTCCAAAGCAACTCCCGCATCTCGTGTTCCATTATAAACGCAGTGAGGTGGAAGCCCGCTCCCTTGAAATGCAACGGCATCAGATTGCCATTGCACCTGCCAAGCGTGAGCTAAAGATAGGTGATCTTTCTGGTGACACGGCAGAAGAAGGCGTACCATTAGACTATGACGAAACCGTGTTTGGTATCAAACCGGATCTGTCTTACAATCTTGACGAATACCGTCAGTTTCTTACAATTAGGGAGGTGCTACTTGAATATGTGCTCTGCGTCAAGAACACGGTAATTGATGGTGTCCAACGGCTGATTGTCCGCAGAGAGCAGGAAGCCTACAATAGTACATTGCCAACAATGGTACTGATCGACGGCATGCCAGTCTTCGACATAGAGCGACTTCTGAACTATGATGCCCGCCGTATTCACTATATCAACATTTATGGCGATCAATATACATTTGGTAATGGTGTATATAATGGCATACTATCGTTTATAACACGCTCTGGACGACTCACCAACTACCCAATTGAGCGCAACATGCAGTATTTGGTGTATGAATTTCCTGAATAGTTAATAAACAAACTGTTATTTAACAACGGATCGGATGATGAACCAACAGTGCAGGAAGAAGGTCTGAAGGTGACCATAATGATGCGCCATCACACGATAACGCTCTATCAACGACTCCCGGTGATGGAGCGTTGTTTGTCCCTCCTCAGTATAGTTGGCCACCACCATGTGCAGGTTCAGCAAAGGCACGTTCTCTTTGGCCGCAGCCTTCATGATACGGATACACCAGTCAACGTCGGCTGAATAACGGTATTTCTGGTTGTAAGGTGTGGCAATGGCGAAGTCGGTACGGGCATAGAAAGCCTGATGGCAGACGAGCATACCATAACGGAACGACCTCCAAGTGAGGTTCTTGGGAGGTGAGAGACGACGGTGACGCAGGAAACGGCCTTCGCCATCAACAATATCCGTATCGCCGTAAAGCACCGCAGGAAGCGGGGAGCTGGATGTTGGGTGTTGGGTGATGGCAGTTTCAACTATCTTGCTCACAATATCGGGGGCGGGGAGGAAGTCGCCAGCATTGAGGAAACAGACATAGTCGCCATCCAATGAGCGTAGGCCCTTATTCATCGCATCGTAGATGCCATTGTCAGACTCCGACATCAGCAAGACCTTATGACCATTGTCGGCTGCATTCGAACGACCGATATAGTCATTAACCATCTCGATGGTACCATCGGTCGAGGCGCCATCGATAATCAGGTGCGTAATATCAGGATAGTCCTGCTCAAACACGCTGTCGAGCGTGCGCTGCAGTACCTTCGCAGCCTGATAGGTGATGGTGACGTAAGTGATGGTCATAGAGTTTAGAGTATATAGCTTAAAGTTTATAGTTTATAAAGGCCATCGCCTGTTGATAGACATCGATATATTTCACTGCCACGCTCTGTTGGGAATAACACTGCATGACCTTATGGATAGCCTGCTGACTAAGCGATTCGTAGTCTGCCTCCTGCAGCACCCACGTGATACCCCTGGCCAGATCGGCCGCATCACGATAGGCTGCCACATAGCCGTTTTTCAGATGGTCGATCTCCTCTGGGATGCCACCCACCTTGAAGGCGACACAAGGCACACCACAAGCCATCGCTTCCATGATGGTATTGGGCAGATTCTCTGAGAGTGACGGCAACACAAACACATCAACGGCATTATAGACATCGACGACACGCTGCTCATCGTTAACATAGCCCAACGCATGTGCCTTCATCGGCAACTGCTCCACCACCTCCTCAGCATGACCACCCAAGATCACGATCTCACAAAGGTTACGGATGGGCGCGTCAGCAGGAATGAGTGTCTGACACTTTGTGAGGGCATCTACGAGATACGACATACCCTTGTACTCGTTGGTCACACGCTGCGAGGCAAAGAGAATCAGTTTCTTGTCTAAGGGCAGGCCCAGTCGCTGACGAGCCTCCTGCTTATTACCTTTCTTATAGATATGCGTATCGATGGGATTGGGGATACTGGTAATCTTCTGTCCTTGGAGCAAGGCACTCGACTTCGCCTCCGATTCCAGCCATCGGCTACAAGCCACATAATAGATATTCCCCTCGGCCTGCATCTGCTGTTTCTTCTGCCAGATGCGTGAGGCCAGGTCGTTCTGGCTTCCACCCCCAGGCAGATACTTACAATTGGCACAACGGTTGATGAAGTAATGGCATCCGAGGGTAAGATGACAGATGGCGGTGGCCGGCCATATGTCGTGCATGGTCCAAACCACAGGCTTTCCGCTTAGCAGAATCTTGCGGATGCCGTTCAGCGAGAGCATACCCTGATTGATCCAGTGCAGGTGGATGACATCGGCTTCCTGAAACTCGCGCAGACGGGTAATGTCGGAGCCCGTATTAGCAATATCAATGTCAAAGAGATGTTTGCGGGAAAAGTGCAAACGAAGGAAAATGGTGAACCTTTCCCAGAGGAAATGCCATCGGAGCATGGGCGATTTAGGGAGTCCGACCACCGTCAGGACATCGCTCTCCTTGTCACGCACCAGCATCTTCGCCTTCACGCCATTATTGTTGAGCGCCTTCATCAGACGGTTAGCCGCAACGGCAGCCCCACCCGTCCGCTCACTCGTATTGACAATCAGAACCCTCATGCAGACTTTGCTCTCTCGTTTGCCAGTCGATTGGCCTCCTTCTCCTTGCGTTTCTGTTCTTTCTTCAGTTCTTTCTCACGACGTTTCTGCTCTTTCTGAGCTTCTTTCTCCTTGCGCTTTTGCTCCTTCTCGAGTTCCTTCTCGCGCTTTTTCTGTTCCTTCTGCAGTTGCTTCAGTTCCTTGGCACTCTGTTTGGCGGCCTCCTTCTCGCTGACAGCCTCCTCCTTCACTTTCATGGCTTCCTCAAGTTTTTCGCGCAACATCTCCTTGTCGAAGGTGAACACGTGACCAAAGATGCCGAGCGACAATATCTGATCCTTACCCTGCAGACGGACATGAGTCGTATTGCAGATATAGTAATTGTTGACTTTCAACTTGGAGTTGAGTGCCGTTTCGATGGTTTTCAGCACAACGCCCTTGCCCAAATTGGTCAGCACATTGTCGCCAAAGCCCCTTTGCTCAGCTTCCTCTTCGACATACTCCGTTATCGCCTTCATCATGGCCTCCTTATGGGCCTGTTTGTCGGGCACCATCTGCGTCATCAGCACGGCCAAGAGCAGAATTATCACCACAATCAATAGTTTTTTCATCTTGCTATACCTTTATTTATATAATGATGGTGCAAAGATACATTAAGTTTGCAAGAAAAACAAGAAAATAGTATATATATTTAGTGTTTTCGCACACAATCGCTTGATTTATGTCAAGAATGAGGGGTAATTTTACACTTAATACATCACTTTTCTTGCAAATAATGTATTTTCATTGTAATTTTGCAGTGTCAAAAGGTTAATAGATTGTTTTAGGTTAGTAGTAATATTTATAGTTTTAGGTTTTTAGTTATTGGTAAAAGAAAGTTTTCAGCTGTGGATAACAGGAGGTCGCTGTGAAGCTCCCTTTTAAACTTTCAAATTTTTAGCTCTTGTGAGCTGGAAATTTCTTTTAGAGAAAAGGATTTTTAGTTAAACATAGGCTTTTTTAATGCCGCTGCTCGTGAGAGTGGCGGCATTTCTTTACATGCCAAAATACTCTTATCTATAGCTGTTTCGGCTCAAGAATACAAAATAATTGTTCTTTTTCTTTGTTTAATCGATTTTTTTTACTATCTTTGCAGAAGAATCGTCTATTAACGAATAAGGAAATTATAATAATCATTATGCGAAAATTTCTCATGGCGGCAGCGGCCATAACGCTGATGACAATGACGACGGTACTGACATCGTGCACCAGTAACGATGACAACCCCTCGAGTGACCCCACGCACGACAGCGCCGTCGTGGGAAACTGGTACGCTGACATCACT
>JAFZCU010000173.1 GCA_017556145.1 Prevotella sp.
AATGACCCAACGGCTGTTATCTATCTGCGCCCTTCAAGATATACCAAGAAGTTCGTGGATGAAGAGCCGTATTTCACGCTCTGCGTCATGGATAAGTCGTTCAAGAAACAGATGGCCTATTTGGGCAGTGTATCAGGACGTGAAGAGGATAAGATAGCCAAGACTGGCCTTACTCCCGTATATGCCGATAACTCTGTCTATTTCCAAGAGGCCAAGTTGGTACTGGTCTGCAAGAAGATGTATGCTTCAGAACTGCAGGAAAGTGGTTTTCTCTATCAGGACACCATTGACGAGAGCTATCCACTTCGTGATTTCCATACCATGTACGTCGGAAAGATTGAGAAGGTGCTGGTGAGGGATGATGAATACTTGGGTTAATTAACCATGCTAAAAGTAACCGAATACCTGGCGAATGAGCCCTACGTGGTGGAGCATGTCTGGGAGATAATTGAAGTAGAGCGGATGAATGTCGTTATCTTCGACAGAGAGATTATCCGAGAAAGAATCTGATAGAAGCAAAAAACAGATAAAAACTAAAATAATATATAACGATACAATGAGAAAGATTCTAACTGTGAGTTTGCTACTGCTTGTCATGACGATGAGTGTGATGGCACAAAGTAAAACATTCTGTATTGCCAAGGACAGGAAGACTGCTGCAATCGTGGTGGATGAACATGATTGGAAGGGCGTGGTTCGTGCTGCCAACGACCTGAGCGATGATGTGCGGAAAGTGACGGGCGTTGCTTCGCCAATAGCTAATAGCCAATTGCCAATAGCCAACAGCATCCTCATAGGCACCATCGGCAATAGCCGTCTTGTTGATAAACTCATCAAGCAGAAAAAACTTGATGTGAGCAAGATAAAAGGCCAGTGGGAGTCGTTCGTTATCGACATTGTTGATGGAAACCTTGTGGTAGCTGGTAGCGATAAGCGTGGCACCATTTATGGTATTTATGAGATTTCGCAGCGAATCGGTGTGTCGCCCTGGTACTGGTGGGCAGATGTACCTGTAAGGCATCAGGACGAACTTTACTGGACTGATGGCAGATTTGTGCAGCCGTCGCCGAAGGTGAAGTATCGCGGAATCTTTATCAATGACGAATGGCCGTCATTTGGGGAATGGGCAACGGAACACTTTGGCGGTGTCAATTCGAAGATGTATGCTCACATGTTCGAGCTGCTGCTGCGTCTGAAAGCAAACTACCTGTGGCCAGCCATGTGGGCAACGGCCTTCAACGAGGATGATCCGGAGAGCCCTCGCCTGGCTGATGAATATGGCATTGTGATGGGAACCTCGCACCATGAACCAATGATGAGGGCGCACCAGGAATATCTGCACCGCAAGGAGCAGGTGGGTCCTTGGGACTATGCCACGAACAAAGAGCGTGTTGACAAGTTCTTCCTCGAAGGTATGCAGCGTAACAAGGACTACGACAACCTTGTGACCATTGGAATGCGTGGCGACGGCGACGTGGCTATGGGCAATGGTGACGACGAGGACAACATGAAGACGTTGCGTGAGGTAATAAAGGGTCAGCGTTCTATTATCAAGAAGGTATATGGACGTGAGGATGCCGTGCCCCAGCTTTGGGCCATCTTTACGGAAGTGCAACGCTACTACGATGCTGGCTTCACCGTTCCAGATGATGTGACCTTGCTGCTCTGCGACAACAACTGGGGCTATATCCGACGCATCGGACGCGATTTCGAGCGCAAACGCAAGGGCGGACTTGGTCTCTACTACCATATCGACATGAACGGCGGCCCATGGAATGACCGTTGGGTGAACACTACCACTATCCCCAAGTTGCGTGAACAGCTGAATCTGGCTTATCAGACGGGCATCGACCGCATCTGGATTATCAATGTGGGCGACCTGAAACCAAAAGAAGTGCCCATCGACTTCATCATGCATTATGCTTGGAATCCTGAGGCTGTAAAGGCAGGTGATGAGCAGGCTTGGTTGGAAGGCTATACGTCCTCTGTCTTTGGTGAAGAATATGCCAAAGAAACTGCCGACCTTATTGCCAAATACTCGAAATACAACCTCTGGCGCAAAGCCGAGGCAGAGGTGCCGGGCATCTTCAATCAAGAGGAGATGAAGCAGACAGATAGCCTGTGGCTTTCGTTGGCAGCACGTGCAGAGGCACTATGCACAAAGATTCCTGCCCAAGCGCAGGACGCCTACTATCAGTTGGTCTATTATCCCGTAGTAGCCAGTGCTGGCGTTCATCTCATCTACAATGCAGCAACCCGTGGCAATTCCAAACTCATTGAGCAGCTGATGGCTCGTGACCAACAATTGAGCGACTATTACCATCAGATTGCTGGTGGTAAGTGGAACAAAATGATGCAGGACAAGCACATCGGTTATACCATGTGGTCGATGCCCGATAAGAATATCAATCCTACGACGTTGAAGTTCAATGTTGGCCATGCTTTACAAAACCAGCCTGCCACCAAAGAATATAGCATTCCCGCCTACCAATTCTCCCGAAAGACAGACGGAAAGGATGCTGCTTGGATTTTCCTTCCAGACCTTGGACGCGGCAAAGGTTGCATGGGAAGCAACAATGTTCTCGCCCAAAACAGCGGTGCTACGCTAGAGTACGACATCAACATAACCACTGAGGGCAAGGTAGCAATAGGTATATTGCCTACGCAGGACATCTTGCCTGCACGCGGTCTTCGTATCGGCATACAGATCGACGACCAGCCCATGCAGACCATCGATGCCCGTCGTGGCATCGTAGATACCTTCTTGGAGTACACTCCTCAGAACCTTGCCCGTTCCAAAGTCCTGAAACCACTGCCACAGCGCAGTCGTCTGGCTCTAAGTGGTTTCTGGCAGGGACGACAGCTGCCCCGACGCGATGAGGTATTCGATAACCTCCGTTGGCTCGATGCCACCTTCGAGAGCGTCACCCCTGGCAACCACACGCTGAAGGTCATCATGATTGACCCGGAGATTGTGGTCGAACAGATTGTGGTCAATCCTGACAATAACCATTACAGCTATTTCGGAAGATAAAAGACGCTCGATGCCATGAGGGATTGTGAGGGCCAGGTGGCAGACGGTGGCATCCGTGAGCAATGCATCGCTGCCAACGTGCCGTTCCACTTCAAGCAGACGGGTACCCACTTCCGCAAGGATGGCCGTCTGTACAATATCCCACGAAACCAGCAGATAAAGCAAGCACATAAGGCAGGAATAGACTATGCATACAAGTAATACTACCGCTCATCACATATTTGTGCAGTTTATCCCAAATATTTTGTAAATCTCGCAACATTACGTACCTTTGCAGCGTCAAACATATATCCGATAAAGAAGAAATAATAATGAAGGTAATAACTGTTGATACAAAAAAGATTGCCGCCTGTGGGCTCTACTGCGGGGCGTGCAAGAAATACCGCATGGGCAAATGCCCTGGATGTCATGAAAACGAGAAGGCTTCATGGTGCAAAATCCGCAAGTGTTGTATGGAAAAAGGCTTCCATACTTGTGCCGAGTGCCAAATGGACGTTAAGGATTGTCGGCTTCATAATAATCTCATCGGAAAATTCTTCGCATTCGTTTTCAGAAGTGACCGACCTGCCTGTATCCGTTACATCCGCAAGAACGGCGAACAGGCCTTTGCAGAGGAAATGACAAAACGGGGTGAACAAACCATTCGCAAATGAAAAAAACGATTATTATTTATTGTAGCCAGTATGGCACAACGAAACGATATGCCGAACACCTGTCGGAAATGACGGGAATTGAAGCCGTGACCTTCAAAGAGGCAAAGGACATCGACAAGTATGAGCAGGTTATCTTCATGGGTGCTCTTTATGCGGGGAGTGTCCTGGGGTTAAAGAAGACAGTCAGCAAAATGTCCCCCAAGCAAGAGCTGATAATCGTCACGGTTGGCTTGGTTGACCCGACAGATCCAGAGAATATTGACTACATCCGGCATTCCATTAAGGAACGTATTCCAGAGCATTTCTATGATGAAACGCGAATATTCCATCTCCATGGAGCCATTGACTACAGCCAGCTGAGCCTTAAGCATCGGATGATGATGGCGGTCATTCATTCAAAGATCTCAAAGATGCCCGAAGAAAAGCTTAATGCCGAATCAAAGACCATTCTTGCCACATATGGCAAAAAGGAAGACTTCGTCGATTACAGCTCTCTGACAGCAGTGATTACATTCATTAATCGATACGATATTGCATAAAATTCGTATTCTTGACGAAACCAAATGCTGTATATAGTAGGACACCCATGTCTGATGCTGTGATCTGAACCGAACCACACCCATGTACTCTGGCTTCCTCTACCACTCTTGAAAGCAGTTCTTTTGCTATTCCCTTGCGTCTGTAGTCAGGATCAGTAAACATACTCGACAGAAGACCTATCCTTCCGCTGGGACAACCAAAATATGGTGGCTTCTCCACAAAAGACATACCGCTCGTTCCCACTATCTTTTCACCATCCATTGCAATCCATGATACAAAGGAGCCATCTGCCATATGTCTAACATAATAGTCCTTCAATGATGGAGCAAGATCGACATCTTCTGTTGCGCCCTCCTCAAGAAGCTGATTAATGCGCATCTGAATAAATGTATCGATTTTGTCCTCAGTCAATTTTTGATAGATTATACTACTATTATCCATCTCATTATTATTATTTTATTACTTATTCATCTTCTCCCGTCTCGGCCTTTTTCATTTCCGATAGGATATAATAGGCGCCATTCAAAGCAAATTGAGCCGTAGAGCCTACGTCGCTTATCGGCTGTACCTCTATGAATCCTTTCTCCTCGCGCACCTTTGTTACTTCTACAGGATGGAAGGTGTAACTACCATCATCACGAGTAACGGTAAACACATAGGATTTACCGGCATCGGAGACCACTCCCTCGGTTGAGAATGCTGGTGCCTGGTGTAAGTCGGATACTATCTTGCCACAGAGATAGAGACCTTCTGCAAATTCATGTTCTGGGCCTTCTATCGTGGCACGCACATGTGCTGCCTTGGGATTATTATCGAAGATCTTGCCTATAGATGTGATTTTTCCAGTAAACTTATCGCCACAAGCCGATTTCAGTTCAAAACTAACATCCTGTCCTACACGGATGTGCGGAAGGTCTTTCTCGAACACTAACAAGTCTGCATAGATATTGTCGAAATTCACGATATGAAACATCGCCATTTGATTATCGACATACTGACCAGTTTCGGCATTGATAGCTTCTACAGTGCCAGCAATAGGAGCACGAAGCGCAACAGAGGTAACAGTTTCTCCATTGGCAATCTTGGCAGGATTGATACCCATCATACGGAGTTGAGCCTCCGATGTTCGGAGTTGTCCTTGAAGCAGACGATATTCAGAGAGTGTCTGCTGATAGTCCTTGCCCGACCCAATCTTCTCGGTATAGAGTTTATGCTGTCGTTCGTATTCCTTAGAAACATATATCAGTCGGTTATACGCATCAAGATAGCGGCTCTGCACATCCAGGAGATCAGGATGAGAGAGTAATGCCAGCACCTGCCCCTTCACAACCTTTTGGCCTTCACGAACCAGAATCTGCTTCACATTTCCCCCTGTATAGGGCGATACCGATGCCTGACTCTGAGGTGCTACAGCCAAGCTGCCGTTAGCCTCAATCTCGCCCGAGAATTCGTGGGTAGGAAGTGTACCGAAGCTGATGCCCAGTTTCTTCACCTGACTGTCGGTAAGTGTCACGTCAGCCATTTCAACTTCAGCCTCTGCCGTCTCATTGGTATCCTTGTCGATGTTGCCAGTGCAACCTACAAGCATCATAGCAGCAATTGCAATATTAAAAATATAAGTTTTCATAATGTCGTTTTAAAAATAAAGTAATTTAATATGGCTGGTGAGATACTCACCGTATACATCCCAATAGTCAAGTTGTACCTTTGCAGCCTCCTTCATATTCTCAATAAATCCGATGTAGTCGATAGCCCCTTGACGGTATGACATGATAGCCACGCGTTGTTGCTCATCAGCTAACGGAAGAACCACTTCGCGATAGTATTTCAGCTGTTCCTGCCACTTCTCGTTATTGGCCGAAAGCGTCTGTAGTTCTGATTTCAACAGCAGTTCTGTATGTTCCTGCTGAGCCTTTTCAGCTTCGAACTGTAGTTTTCCGGCCTTTGCTTTCGCCCTACGTTCGCTACTGAACACAGGCATGCTGACGCCAACCTCGTACGACCAGTAACCACTATTATTACCAATCTTCTGCGAACCTCCTTGAACATACAGTTTAGGAAGAAATTCTGCCTTTTCGGCTTTTACCAGCTTCTCGGCCAACTTCACTTTCTCGTTGGCAAGCTGAATAGTTGGTGTGTTATTCAATATTGGGTTCTCTATGCTTAATTCCAGACTATCCGCAGGCAAAAAAAACGTTTCTGTTCCCAACCATCTGTTCAAGTTCTGTTTCGCAATTTCTTCATCCATCTGAGCCTGGCGAAGAGCAAGGCTGTTCTGGCGTAATTGCTGCAGCGCACTGATATATTCCAGTTTTGAGGTTGCTTCGGTTTCGTATCGCATCTTTGCTGCTTTTTCAAAATCGCTGAATACCGAATCAAAACCCTCATAAACCTTTGTACGATGACGAGCTACCAGGGCGTTCACATAATCAATGCCAACCTCACGCTTCAGCTCTCGTTCCACCACTTTCCCTTCGGCTTCAGCCACCTTCAGTTGTTGATTCAGTAGTCCCTTCTTGGCACCGATACTGAAGATATCCAGATTCTGTCGGAGAGCAATCAAGGTATAGGTAGCTTCGTTGCCCTTGCCTATTTCCTCGCCGCCCGTAGAGAGTTCTGTATCACCAAGGTTGAATGCTGATGGCAGAAGAGCCTGCTGACTTTGTATGTTCAGATGTGCGGCCCGCATACTTGGATAGTTCTTAATAGCCATTTCCTGTGCTTGCAGTAAGGTGATGACCTGTGCTTTTGCTACAGAGGGCAGCAAGAGCAAAGCCATCAACACGGTAGTTACTTGAAGATGATGATTCATAAGTTTCTTTCCTATTTTCTCTTCATACATATATAATATAGGTAGTACGATCAGCGTAAGTGTAGTAGCGGTAAACAGACCTCCTATAACCACAGTAGCCAATGGGCGCTGCACCTCTGCGCCAGCCGAACCGGAGAAGGCCATTGGCAAGAAGCCGAGCATGGCAGCAGTAGCTGTGAGAAGTATCGGGCGCAGGCGCTCACGCGTTCCCTTGATGACACACTCACGGATATCGTCAACCCCACCCTGATGCAGAGCGTTGAAGCGGTTAACCAATACCAGTCCGTTAAGAACAGCCACACCAAAAAGCACTATAAAGCCCACACCAGCTGAGATGCTGAAAGGCATACCACGTAACGCCAATGCTAAGACACCGCCGATAGTAGAAAGCGGTACTGCCATATAAATCATCAATGCCTGTTTAACTGATTTCAAGGCAAAATACAACAGCACAAAGATCAGCAACAAGGCTATAGGCATGACTATAGCCATGCGTTCACGAGCATCCTGCATATTCTGGAACTCGCCTCCGTATGTTACATGATAGCCAGTAGGCATTTTCACCTGATTATCGAGTTTCTGCTTAATTTCCTCAACCAACGACTGCACATCCCTACCACGTACATTCACACCTACATAGACACGTCGTGAGGCTTTGTCACGACTAATCTGCATCGGACCGGGCTCATAACTGATATCTGCCACCTCTTTCAATGGAATCAATGAACCATTTGGAAGATCTACATACAGATTCTGGATATCATCAATACTCTTGCGCTCCTTCTGGTCGAGGCGTATCACCATATCAAAACGTTTCTCCCCTTCGAATATCACACCGGCTTTTGCACCAGCAAAGGCGGCACATACATAATTGTTCAATTTTTCAATATTCAGTCCGTAGCGGGCTATTCTCTGACGATCGTATTTCACGGTAATCTGTGGCAGACCGGCTGTACGCTCCAACGCCACATCCTCAGCTCCCTTAATCTTTGAAATAACGTTCACCATCTTTTCGCCAATCATGTTCAGCGTATCAAGATCCTCACCATATACCTTCACGGCTATATCTTCGCGTACACCAGTGAGCAACTCGTTAAAGCGCAAGGCAACAGGTTGTGAGAAAGAATAGTTCAAACCAGGAAGCGAGTCCAGCTTCTCAATCATTTTTTCAATCAGTTCTTCCTTCGTCTTGGCATTTTTCCATTTGCTCTTATCTTTCTCAAGAATCACAAACGAGTCAGTATAATCAAACCCCATCGGGTCGGTAGGAATATCAGCAACACCAATTCGAGCACAAACAGTTTTTATCTCTGGGAAGTTCTGAAGTAGCACTTGTTCAACCTCCACCTCGCGTTTGATGGCTTCCTCGAGCGAACTGCCAGGGCGCAGGAATGTCTGCATAGCAATGTCGCCTTCGTCTAATTCGGGTATAAACTCTCCACCCATATTCCAGAATACCAATCCTGATATCACAAAAAGACCAGCAGCCAGCAGCAACACTAATCTGCGATGTTCAAGCGAATAAGAGAGCAGCGGACTGTATGCCTGCTGCACCTTGGTCATCATGTTTTCGCTCAGCAATTGCAGCCTTTGCTCAAATCGTGCCAACCTGCTATCCTTGTTACCATGAGGTCTAAGCAGTAATACGCTGATGGCAGGCACATAGGTAAGGCAGAGAATCAATGCACCCAACACGGCAAAGGCAAAAGTATATGCCATCGGCTGGAACATTTTTCCGCTGATGCCTGTCAGGAACAAGATGGGGGCAAACACAATCAGGATAATCAACTGTCCGAAGAAAGCGGCCCCCATCATAGTCGAAGCACTCTCGTAGCCTATCTGCTCCATGTCGAGCGGCGATTCCGACATCTTGAACTTCGCCCTTTCTACTTTATGAACTATTCCTTCAACTATAATCACAGCTCCATCAACTATGATACCAAAGTCGATAGCACCAAGACTCATCAGATTGGCCGAAACGCCAAACACACGCATCAGGATGAAGGCAAAGAGCAACGACAGCGGAATGACCGATGCCGTAATCAGGCCGCCACGCACACTGCCCAACAGCAATACCAATACAAATATAACAATCAATGCACCTTCCGTTAAGTTGCGAGCAATAGTGCTGGTGGTGCGCTCTATCAGATTGCTGCGGTCGAGGAAGGGCTTAATCTGTATATCCTTTGGCAGACTCTTCTGTACATCCTTCATGCGCTCTTTCACAGCAGCTACCACCTTGGCCGAATTGGCGCCTTTCAGCATCAGTATCATACCGCCTACAGCCTCGTGCCCGTCTTGGGTAAAAGCGCCATACCTCACCTGGTGACCAAACCTCACCTCCTCAGCCACATCGCTAATAAGAATAGGTACGCCACCCTCATTCTTCACTACGATATGCCTGATATCATCGAGCGACTTAACAAGTCCCTCACCTCGGATAAAACTGGCCATGTGGTCTTTCTCGATATAGGCGCCACCAGTGTTTACATTATTCTTCGAGAGCGCATCAAACACCTCTTGCATGGTTACATGTCGTGAGTTCAGTTGTTCTGAGCTCAAGGCTATCTCATACTGTTTGATACTGCCGCCGAACGAGTTCACATCCACTACACCAGGTATCATAGAGAGTTGACGCTTCACTACCCAGTCCTGCATGGTACGCAATTCCTGAGGCGTATATTTCGAAACATCCTTAGGCAAGAGCGTATATTGATATATCTCGCCCAGACCTGTAGTAATCGGGCCTATCTCGGGTTTTCCGAAACCTTCAGAAATCTGTTCTTCTACCTCGTCAAGTTTCTCCTTCACCAACTGACGTGGGAGATAGGTTCCCATGTTCTCCTTGAAAACAACCGTTACCACCGAAAGCCCGAAGCGCGATACAGAGCGGATATCCTCTACCCCAGGCAGATTGCTCATGGCAAGCTCAATGGGATAAGTCACAAACTGCTCTATATCGAGCGTACCCAGATTGGGCGATGACGTAATCACTTGCACCTGATTATCCGTGATATCAGGCGTCGAATCCACATTCACTGTGCGCATACCATAGAGTCCACCTCCAATGATGAATGCCAGCAATAACAGCACTATAAACTTGTGCTGTATAGAATACCATATTATCTTATTAATCATAATTCTGCACTTTCAGGGCACAAAATTACGATATTCTTCTTGCAACCTGGTTGCAAATTCAAAATCACAAAAACAGGCAGCACTGAGGCTGCCTTACAAACGGGTTGTGGAACTGCGCTTAGTTGAACCAGAGCTCTCCACCGAGCACCTAAGCGCCTACTATATAGGCTTTATCGCCTGCGGCCTGAGTTGTATACTCTTTGTACTGCTGGCCGTAATCAGATTTTTTAATTACCATAGATCTACCCAATTTAATATACAATTTCACAATGGCAAAAGTTTCTGCTGCAAAGGTACGGCAAAAAATAGAGATGCGAAATACCATCAGCACGGCATTTCGCATCACTTATGTTGGGTATTTCGCTGATTCAGACGCTCTATAGGTCAAGTTTCATGTGTATGGTCGTCGCTAAATGCCCAGAATTACCCAGTCGCGAGGGTAGTTCTGCAAAGCCGTGACGGGCATACATCTTCACGGCGTCAGCGAACTCAGGGAATGATTCGATATAGAGGTGCTTATAGCCAGCCTTCCGTGCCTCGGCTATAACGAGTCTGAACAGGCGGGAGCCATAGCCCTTACCCCGTGCGAGGGGCGAGAGATAAAACTTCACCAGTTCTGCATAGCCTTCAGGCAGTCCTTCAGTCGGATAGTATCCACAACCGCCCATCACTTCGCCTTCAACATCTATCACCCAATAGCCAGCCCTCTCCTTTTCCACCGTTTCACAAATATGCCATGTGCGTGGGTCATCGTAGACAGTATTCACCAAAGGAGCACCATATTCCTCGAATACGGATCGTATCAGTCTTGCCAGCGGCTGTTGGTCTGCCATCTCTATAGGTCGAATCGTGGCTTTTGCCACATCCAGGTTCAGCTCCATCAGAATATCACATCGTTCGTAAGCATTACCTTTGAGCGGAATTTCCTTGAAGCCCAGTTTGCGGTATAGCGCGATGGAAGCCTCCAGACGAGTGTTGCCTTCGAGAAAGATACGCTTTACGCCGTGACTGTGAGCATAGTCCAGCAACGCCTCACCGAGTTTCCGACCTATACCTTTCCCTTGTACCTCTGGAGCTACAGCCATCTTCGCCAACTCATGGCAGTCAGTTTCAGGATGGGGTTTGAGCGCACAGCAGCCTACAATATGTCCTGCCGATTGGTACTCACCATCGGCTTCATCGGCAGCCAGGAATATCTGTCCGCCTCGTCCGATAATGCTGTCATCGATATGCGCAAAGGTATCCAGGTCGGACTGTTCCAGCCTGAAATACGTCTCTATCCACTGCTTGTTCAGTCGGATAAAGTCATCCTTATAGCGTGGTTCGTACGTGACAATTCGTATCATTATCAGATGACGTAATCCTTTCTTATCCGGCGGCAAAGGTACTCCTATTTTTGTACATGTGCAATCGCATAATGATGGTATTTTTCATCTTATGCTATCCTGAATGACTAATCCTACCGGCATGAAGCCGAATATTACCAAATTACACTTAGTTAATCAAAGTTAAAGTCGATTGCAGC
>JAFZCU010000174.1 GCA_017556145.1 Prevotella sp.
ATTGAGCACCTCATCACCCTTAACCAGACCATGGCTATTCTGCAGCTCCAGGATGTCTTTGATTTGTCCGGCAAACACCAAGTGGTCGCCACCCATGACGAATTCGTTTTCATTGATCGGCACGGAGACGTTGTCGAAGTGATGCATTCTGACGAGCCGTCCACCCTTCACGTTGAGCAGTCCGGCATCACCCAACGTCTCGCCGATATACTTATTGTTCGACGGCACCAGCATCTCGACGGTGTACTCTGCCGTGTCCTCCGAATCTGATTCAGGAGCCTTTCGGTCGGGCAGCAGTCGGCGCATAGCAATGATGGAGAGCACACCGATGCACAGGCAGAACAGTCCGGGAATCGTCGTAGCCAGCACGTTCATGGATATTCCCGTATGGTCGGCATAGAGTCCGGAGATAATCAGGTTCGGTGGCGTGCCGATCAACGTACACACACCACCCATGCCTGAGGCATAGCTCAATGGTATCAGCAGTTTGGAGGGTGATACACCTAGTTTCTTCGACCACATCTTGACGATACCAACAAAGAGGGCCACCACCGTGGTGTTGCTGAGGAACGAACTGAGGCCAGCCACCGGCAGCATCAGACGGAAAACGGCCTTGGTGTACGTCTTAGGTTGCCCTAACAGATGTTTCACAATCCACTGCAGCACGCCGGTATACGTCAGACCAGCCACAACTACAAACAATACGCCAATGACAATCACCGATGTGCTGCTGAAGCCCGAGAAGGCCTCTTTGGCATCAAGCACCCCTGTGACGAAGAGGATGCCGATGGCGCCCAAAAACACCAGGTCGGCGCGCAGTTTCGTAAACAACAACACGGTGAACATCGACAGCACCGTGACAATAGTAATCCATGCATGCAGGCTAAAGCCTAAGAACTCAATCGTTTCCATTATTAAGGTGAATTATTCAATCTGGCTGCAAAGATAAATAAAATCTCCCGTGGCATGTGTCAGGTTTTCGTTGGCGAATTTCTCGTTCAGCCCGCCCGGATTCACCATCACACGCACCTCTGGCTTGTCGATGTCGGCCATGAGGTTTGTACGAATTCAATGCCAACACCGATACGCTCGGCTATCTTCTGTGCCATCTCAATGCCGAAGCCCCAGTAGTTACCGTCGTCCTCGCGGTATGAGAGAGGTCGATAGTCGCCCGTGGTGCCTACCAGCAACTTGCCTCGCTCAGTGATGCGCTCAATGGTGGGCTGCACCGCCGAGGGATTGTCATCATTCGACGTGCATGATGCAAACGATGCTGTGCCGCATAGTATCAGGATGGCGGCGAGTATCCATAATTTCATCAGATTGACCTGCGGTCGACATTTCTTACACTCAGCAAAGCTCAAACCAGTTTGGCATTGCTCTCTCTTAATCGAAATTTTCATTTTCTAACTACCTTTTTGAGTGCCCTCGATGACGATGCCGAGGGCGAGTTACATTATGTTACAAAAAACGCTGCCTAAACCAAAGGGAGAAAACAGGGTCTGTAATATAGAGTTGGCGCATTTCTGAATAGATGAGATCACGTTCGATAAGGGCATCACGAAGACGCACCATATTGGATGGGCTGCCCAAATCAAACTGACTACGCACCTTCTTTTCGTTGTAGCCGGAGTGTATGCCAGTAACAATGGCACGCAGTAGATTCATTTGATAGCCAGAAAGAGGTTCTATCTGTTGCATATAAAGAGCCTCGTTGGTACTTATCAGTTCCTTGATGGCTAATGGAAGCAATTCATCCTTTGCAGATTCCCCTAGAGGTGTATGGTTTAGAACAATGGAAGCCAGATGCTGAACGTACGACGGATATAGGTCAACTGACTCACAGATTTTCGTAACCAACTCTTCAGAGATATGTCTGCCTGCGCTCTCAAAATGGCTAACGATGTAGCCTGTCCAGTCAGATATTGGAATCTTCTGCAACCACAGCAAGTCGCCAAACTGATAGAACGGCATGCTGCGATTTAGGAAAATCTTGCTCATCATGTGCCGTTTACTGCCGAAAAGACAATAGGACGTATAGTGATGATGTTGCCAGATAGAACGCAACCTAGCCTGAACAGTTTTTGTGTTCTCAAACTCACCCACCTGCTGAAACTCATCAATGCATACAACAATGTGACAGTCTTTGCGTTTGGCTATTACCTCAACCATATTCAGTATTTCTTCTGGACTATGGGTTTCAGGAGTGATGCCAAGAGACACGCTAATATCTGATGTCGGATCTATTGGGAAGTGGATTCTAGGTGTGAGTCGTGCAAGAAAATCTTTGGCTTCATCCATCCATAATTGAACTTTGGTGGCCGTCTGTTTTAGAACTGCCGCAGCCATGACATTATAGAAATCATATTCGCTCTTACATCCGAAGATGTCCAATCGAACAGTAATGATATTGCTTCCTTCCAACTGTCGGCAGACATGATCCACCAAAGATGTCTTACCCCAACGACGAGGTGATATGAGAATAGAGTTGATACCATTCTCAAAATTCTGTTTCAGTCGACGGGTTTCTTCCACACGCCCTGTGAAATTGTAGTCTGTTACAGCTACTCCATAGACAAAACTCTTCTCCATAACGTGTTGTATTTGTAAGCTTTTGCGGACAAAGGTAGCAAAAAAAACACAACTTCACAAACTTGTGAATCACAAACTTGTGAATTTTAAGAATTATTATATCATCATGTCAATTCAGAATAGTTTTTGGGACAGGTACTTGAGTGTGGCTCCTCATACCCAGGTGCCTGTCCCAAAGACTATAACTAGGCTGTCTTTTACGAGAGAGGACTCCGATAATGGGTATTAGTTGGCAGTGCGGGTGACGTTGAAAATCTTGAAGCTTACGCCGAGACTCTTGTTGCCGAGGTTGGCGGTTTTCGTCTCGCTGCCGCTCTTGAGTTTCATCTTCTATATCTGTTTGAAAAATCAGGGAAGAAACTCCTTTCCTTCCCTGACTCCTGAGACCTTTTCACGCCTTTCTTCTCCACTAAGCCTCAGGGCCAAGGTCTCGGACTTCTGCTTATCCGTGACATCCTTACTTCGCACCATTGTACGTTTAGTTTACTCACAGGTCCAGAAGACCGTCTCACCCGGTTCACTATACAGTTTCCCAAATAACTTGCATAACAGGAAAACAAGTAATCCTTTACATACTTTCGGGCTAAATGTGGATTATTTTCTTGGATTTAGCCCAAAAGTTTGCAGAAAGGACTTGTTATAAAGCCTAGAAATGATTAGTGAGATATAAGAGAAGATGCAGATAATGCAGACTTTGGGGCTAAAAGTGGATAAAAATATCAGATTTAGCCCAAAAGTTTGCATTTTTCTTTGTAGATTCGCTAATTACAAAGAAAAATTCCAAAAAGTTTGCAAATCTGCCCAAAAGTACCTATCTTTGCGCACAGAAACAAACTGAAAGGATGAGCAATGACAAAACTCAACGACTATCACCTCAGGGTGACACAGGAGAAAATGAAGTCGGTGGCCTATTGGCTGCAGCATCCGATTTCGCACGAAGCGTGCTTGAGTCAGTTCAAGCGCTTGCGGGAACAGCGTCTTGCAAGGGAGTCCAAATTGCAAGACTAAAAGACTGGGCCATTACCAACCATTGTTGGATAGACAGGACAACCCTTGGTACATACTCTGACCGTGGATCAGAAAACGAAGTCTACGCTTCGCTGGACAGCAAATATGTTTATAAGTTGAATGACTTCCGTTATTCCGACGATAATCTGACACCTTTCTTTGAACGTATCCATATCCACAACCAGCTGTTCTGCGATTGTGGCTATACACTCATTGGTTTTGCAGAAAACTGCGACGGCAAGGTCTGTGCCGTTTTACGCCAACCCTTCATCGTGGCCCAGCGCGAAGCAACTCAGCAGGAAATCGATGAGGAACTGGAACGCCTTGGCTTCCACAAAGAACAGGAAGGCTACTTTACTAATAGCGACTATGACATCTTCGACGCTGTCCCCAATAATGTATTGATGGGCGATGATGGCCACCTCTTTTTTATCGACACCATCATCTTCAAATCAGACACCGGCGGCCTCGAAACCTACAATAGTCTGTCGCCGAGGGCAAGCAAGCCGTAAACTCGAGTTCATTTGTAATAGCCGATGCGGACATAGTGGCGGGGTGGGGCGAAGGGAGTCCAGGAGATGTTGCGAGTTTTTTACCCCGCCCACCTTGCGATTGACGGCCTCATTACGGAAGCCCGAATTGATGATGATGTGTCCGACGATAACCCTTGCTGGTTCCAGCAGCAAATGACAGCCGTAGGTCAGATTCGCCACGACCTGCATCGTAGGGAGGTTCTCTGGAGAGATTAATGCCTCGCAGAAATCGCAGAACTGCTGCAGGGCAGCAATAATCTGTGAGATCTGTGTGACATTATTATTCTTGAGATTTGCGTGACATGTTCTTGATGATTCGAATATACTGGTCGAAGCCGAAGATCGAGCCGGCGAGCAGGAACGACTGCGCCACATAATAGAGCAGCCCTGCCGCCACGTCGTCGATCTTGACCACCTGGTAAATCACCAGCGCGATACTGCTCACAATGAGCAGCACCGCACAGGCGTACTGAGAGATTTTGAAGCCTTTGTTTTCCATGGCGTTCGTAAGTCTTACATCAGCGTTGCTTCGCCAGCTGCACCGAGGAGTGCGGCAATGATGTAACTCCTGCGCCGATGGCTATGCCTTCAAGGTCTACCTCGAACTCCTCAAAGCACTCTTGGACCTGGTAGGGAAATAAATAGTGAGCAGTCATCACGACATGAGCGTTCCAGTTCCAATTGTTCCAATTAAAATATGAAGGGCTAAACCCCTTTATAAACTATATAACTAATTGATATATAGATAGTTATATATTATTATAAGGAATATTGGGACGTCAAAAAATAAACTGGAACAACTGGAACTGGAACGCTCTGTCATTAATAATTTATCTAATAAACTGATTTACAATGAAATACGACATTTCAAACCCCTCTGCCCCTAAGATGCCAGCACTTGGCCGTGGGACAGAATGTATCAAAATCCTGCTCTCGCAGACCTCAAAAGACATGCACGAACCCATGGTTCCGATGTTTTTCCCCGTCCTTGGCGCACACATCAGTGGCACGGAATTTCAGTACCCGGACTTCAGTTGGAAGGAGCCAACAGGCATGATGACCAACCTTGTGGCCCATTCTGGCGATAACAAGGGCCAATTCAAGGATCTCGCTAACGCCGTCTGCCGCGATTTCATTCAGCATGACAAAGCCGAAGAAGACAAACTCCTGGAATGGCAGAAGAAGAAACAGACCGAGCCTGACAACAGGAATAAGACGGCCCGCCCGGATGTATTCTTCCGTTTCCCGCCATCGAACACCACCAACCCCGCCTTTATCCAGAACGCCTTGGCGCTCGAAGCACAGGGTGGTCTCACGCAGTACTTCAACCTGCCTGAAGTGGAGATGGCCGCATGGTCTTCTCCTATAAGCCTCGTGGCAACCTCGTGAAGGGAGCTATGCCTCGTTTCCGCTTCCCGCAGGGCTCGCAATGCTGCATCTACAACCTGCCTGTGCTGAATCTCCTGAAGCCAGACGAACGCCTCTTCCTCCAGTTGCAGCAGCTCCTTCCCAATCTGATGCACCATCATCTGCCCCCCGGCTGCAAGGACTTCAGCGACTATTATCTCTCGAAATGCGCCCCCCAATAAAGCCCCTCCACTATGACACTAAACCCCCTCTGGTATCATACTAAAGCACCTTTAGTGTCGGGGTAAATGAAACTCACCGAGTCCCCAGTGAGTTCATTCTGAGTGAGCGAGGGCTCATTGAGAACCATCCCTCCTGAGTTTGAAAAGAATGTTAAATATCACTTTTTGGTATATTTTGTTTCATACTTGTGCGTTAAGTACGATTTGATTTCATTAAAAATGGCTATTCAGATTGTGTAGTTGCTTTTCGAGATTATCCATGTCCGCATCCAGCTTCTGCATGGTAATTTTGGCGTAAATCTGCGTGGTCGTGATGTTGGTATGTCCCAGAATCCGACTCACGCTCTCTATAGGCATCCCTTTGGTGATTGCCAGAACGGCAAAGCTGTGCCGGGCACAGTGCATCGTGATATGCTTTGTCACCCCTATCTCCTGCATGACTTTCAGGATGCGCTTCGCCATCATCCGGTATTCCATCGAGGCGAACACGTTTTTCTCGCCTGGCTTCTGGTAGCGGCGGAGAATGCGAAGCGGAATATCAAGCAACCTGACCTGATAGGCTACTTTCGTCTTGTGCCGTTGTGAGACGATCCATGTGGCGCCGTTAATCTCCTTGACGTCAGACGAACTCAGTTTCTTCAGGTCGATATACGACAATCCTGTAAAGGCTGCGAAAACGAAGACATCACGCGCGTAGCTCAGTTGCGGTTTGTCGAAATGGTGGGTGATGAGCCGTTCAAGTTCCTCCTCCGTCAGGTATTCCCTGGGGCGGATGTTCTTGGCAATGTGGAAGCCGGCAAATGGATTCCACGAGAGGACACCTCGCCAACAGGCTCTGGTAACAACGCCCTTGAGCTGTTGACAGGTGAGCCAGACCGTTCCGCCACGCAGGCCTTTGTCAGCACTCAGGTAGATACTGAAATCGTGGATAAACTGCGGCGTAAGACGCTCCATCGGTATATCCTCCACCCCATATCGCTCTCTGAGGAATCTTGCTACGTAATCCCTCCCCATTTTCATGGCCTTGAAGGTATTTTCCGAGCAATCCTTTCCGATACGGTTTTGAAGACGATTCAAGTCTTCGCTAAAAACCGTTAATAATGTGTTTACATGCTGTTCCATGTTCATGACTATTTAGATTACCATTATTCCACCCCAATCTCTAAATAATATAGAGACGTACAGCGTCTACGCGCGTACTTTATTAATTATTAAGGGCCGTGATGAAATGTGGTAATTTTGCATATTTACATTTTCACGGCATAAAGATACTTATTAAACGCACAAGTATGAATTTTAGTAAACCAAATTGCAATTTTTAACTCTTTCTAACTAAATTTAGTGTGCCACTATGAGGCGATAGGTTTACAGCGCATAATGCCGCATCTTTATGGAATGGATAGCTTTTTTAACGTATTATCCTTTTTGTGTTGTTACATTTGCCGGAAATGTTACATGTTACAAAGTGCTTGTTACAAAAGACAAAGCGCGGGTGTTAATTTTATAATAACTTTGCAGCCGAATATGTGTACCCAAGCCGTAATGAATCCGACTTACATAGTGCACTTGGCGAATTTCAGTAAACCAATATAATATTTTAACATTTTCTAACTAATTAAAATTAATTAAAGTATGTGGAATTTTAAATCACAAAAGCTCTCGGCTTTGTTGTTTCTGTTCCTGCTCTGTTTGTTCCCCATGGGAGCAATGGCTCAGGGCGTCGTAAAGGGAACGGTAAATGATGAGGCTGGTGAACCGGTCATCGGTGCCACCATCAAAGTACAGGGTACCAACGAAGGTGCGATTACCGATTTCAACGGTAACTTTAGTATTCAGGCTGCCAGCAATGCAACCCTGAGAATTACGTATGTCGGCTACGAGTCCCAGGACGTCAACGTCAATGGACGTAGCAACATCAACATCGTACTGAAGGAAGACAACACGACGCTGAACGACGTTGTGGTCATCGGTTACGGTACGATGAAGAAGAAGCTGGTGACAGGTGCTACTGTTCAGGTGAAGGGTGATGACATCGCCAAGCTGAACACCACCAATGCACTCGAGGCCATGCAGAGCCAGACTCCTGGTGTGCAGATCACCCAGAGTTCTTCTCAGCCTGGTAAGGGCTACAAGGTTTACATCCGTGGTATCGGTACCACAGGTAATGCCACACCGCTCTATGTTATCGACGGTGTAGCTGGTGGTAGCCTTGACGGTATCAACCCGAACGATATCGAGAGCATCGACGTGCTGAAGGATGCTGCTTCGGCTGCCATCTACGGTGCACGTGCTGCTAACGGTGTGATCCTGGTTACAACCAAGCAGGGTAAGGCTGGTAAGGTGGAACTCACCTACAATGGCGCCATGGGTTGGTCAAACGCCTACAAGCGTCCGCAGCTGCTCAATGCCAAGCAGTACATGACCATCATTGATGAGTACACCTTCAACACTTCTGGTCAGAAGATGGATTGGGCCGGCTATGTTCCTGCCGACATTCTGAACAAGGTTGCTAATGGTTGGGAAGGCACTGACTGGTGGGGCGCATTTGAGAATAAGAATGCCGTACAGCAGAATCATTCTGTAACCCTGACCGGTGGTACAGACCGCAGTAAGTTCGCTATGTCTTACACCTATACTGGTAATGAAGGTATCATGGGTGCTGACAGAGCTTCTTACTACAAGCGTCACACCGTCCGCCTCAACAGCGACCACGTGCTCCTGAAAGCCAAGGACTTCGATGCCATCACCATCGGTGAGAACATCTCAATCGGTTACAGCAAGAATCACGACCTGGCTGAGGGCGGTATGTACTGGAGCTATATCCACAGCCTGCTGCAGACTTGTCCGCTTGTTCCACAGTACGCTGACAATGGCGACATCTATTATTATCAGGACTTTGAAGGAGACAGCCCAGTTAAATATGGTAAGGGCTGGAACGCTTCTTTGTTCAGCAACCCATGGGAGAACCTCGAAAAGGGTGGTTTCGGTTCTATGGCAGAGAGCCGCAGCATCAATACCGCCGCTACTGCTTTCCTGATCATTCAGCCTATCAAGGGTCTGAGACTCCGTTCTCAGTTCAACTATAATTGGAATTCTGGTGGCTATCGCAGCTATGGTGAGCCGGTATCTTCTGGTTATGGTAATGCCACATCTCCTGTATATAATGTAAGCCAGAACGCTTGGTTGAGTACAGGTTGGTCAGTTGAAAATACCCTGACTTATGATCTTCCTATTTTCTCTGGTCATAAGATCAGCGCTATGGTCGGTCAGACTTTCCAGAGCAGCGCTTGGAGCTTTAACGTTGGCGGAGATAACAAGGTTAACTATGGCGAGCAGCTCGCAACACTGAAGGGTTGGGATTCTGCATGGCTGTCTAATTTCAGCACAGACCTCGGCAATGCCCATCTGAATGGTAAGCCCAATGATGAGGAATATCTCGCTTCTTGGTTCGGCCGTCTGACTTGGGACTACAACGAGAAGTATATGGCTACCGTTACCATGCGTTACGATGGTTCAAGTATTTTCACGGATGGTAAACGTTGGGGTGTCTTCCCATCTGTATCTGCAGGTTGGGTAATCAGCAATGAGCCATTCATGTCAAGCACCAACAGCTGGATGGACTTCTTGAAGATCCGCGCATCTTGGGGTCAGAACGGTAACTGTTCTATCGATAAGTATCAGTATCTGGCTACCATCGCTCTGTCAGGCGACGCTGGCGACAGCGGTTACAAGTTCGGTTCAGACATGGCTACCTCTGTTGCTGCTAAACCAAACGTAGGTGCTTATGCAAACATCGTACCGAATCCTGACCTGACTTGGGAAACTTCTGAGCAGCTCGACTTAGGTTTCGACGCCCGTTTCCTCAACAACCGTTTAGGCTTGAACTTCGACTGGTATAAGAAGACCACGAAGGACTGGCTGATCTCAGGTAACCTGCTTGCTGTATATGGTACCAATCCTGCTGCCATCAATGGTGGTGATGTGGAGAACACTGGTATTGAGATCGCCCTTACTTGGAACGACAAGATCGGTAGGGACCTCAGCTACAACATCGGCGTGAACTTTGCTACCAATAAGAATAAGGTAACCCGTATCGCTAACGACAACCACTATATCAATGGTGATAGCGGTGTGCTCTCACAGGGTACTGAGTACTGCTACCGTGCTGAGGAAGGCTATCCTATCGGTTACTTCTATGGCATGTCTTACAGCGGTATCTGGCAGAATCAGGAGCAGATTGACGCTGCCCGTAAAGCCGGCAAGGCTGTTCTTGACAACGCACAGCCTGGTGACTGCATCTGGGATGACTGGAATGGTGATGGTGTGCTCACCTATGCAGAAGGTGAAGATTGTGACCGTCATGAGATCGGTAATCCTAACCCCGATATCATGCTGGGTGTTAACCTCGGCTTGAGCTACAAGGGCTTCGACTTCGCTATCAACGGTGCCGGTGCATTCGGTCAGCAGATCATGCGTTCATACCGTTCATTCAGTGACGCTCCTTATCAGAACTATGATACCACGATCCTGAACCGTTGGGTTGGTGAAGGTTCTACAAACGAGCAGCCACGCATTTCAAGTACTGGTAGTGAGAATACCAACTGGGTATCTACCCGTTATATGGAGGATGCAGACTACTTCAAGATCAAGACTGTAACCCTCGGTTACGACTTCAAGAACATCTGGAAGGGTTGCCCATTCCAGCAGCTCCGCTTCTATGTTCAGGCTCAGAACCTCTACACCTTCACCGGTTACACCGGCCTCGATCCTGAGGTAGGTAACAATGCAGGTGGTCGTGGTTGGGCTTCTGGTATCGACCTGGGTCTCTACCCGCCGTCTCGTACATATTTGGTAGGTGCAAGTATTAAATTCTAATTCGACAAATAAGTTATGAAGAAATATATTTTATCATCGTTAGCTGTTTTGTCAGCAGCTACTATGTTCACATCCTGTAACGATATGCTGGACACTGATCCGCGTGTTACAGAGTTGACTGCTGCTACATTCCCTGGCAAGCCTGGAGATGTAGAGGCATTGAATGCAGCTACCTATAGTATCATGAATACGCTGGGTGGCGGCGACCAAAGTGGTATCTTGAATAATCCTTTCTACTGGTGGTCACTCATGTCTGACGACTGCTACGGAAGTGGCGGTCTGCAGGACAATGTGGCTAAGTCGCTGCATCATTTCACAACTGCAAGTGCTAACCAGTATGAGCAGGATTTCATCCTTCTCTATGGTGGTATCTCACGTGCCAACAACCAGATTGAGACCATCGACAATGTTCAGTGGACCGAGGCTCAGAAGGCTCAGCGCAATCAGCTGCTCGGTGAGGGTTATTTCATGCGTGGTTTCTATACGCTCCTTCTTACCCAGATGTACGGCGATGTACCCCTGATTACCTCTACCGTTATTACTGACGAGATGCTGGAGCAGGTAAGTGCTGAGGAAGTTATCTACCCGCAGATTCTTTCAGACTTCGTTTCTGCCAAGAATCTCATGAAGCCGGAGAGAGCTAACGGTTCAGGTCATGCTGACAAGTATGCTGCCGAGGCTTTCATTGCACGCGCCTATATGTTCTGGGCAGGCTTCTACAAGGGTGTCGGTGAGTTGGCTACTGGTGATGCAACGATCGAACTTGTAGAACAGGAGGGTTGCACCGAGGGTTCTCTTAATAAAGCTAAAGTTACAGATTATCTTAGGGACATCGTAGCTAATGGTGGTTACAAGCTCTGTGAGGACTTCCGTTCACTCTGGCAGTATTCTAACAGTCTGCTTTGGGATGAGGCTCACGATGGTCCAGATGGTGGCAATGCTGAAGGCACTCATGCATATGCTTTCATCGCTGACATGAAGCGAGAGAATTGCTTTGACCAGCCTGGTATGGGTAACGGTAACACCGAGGAAATCTTCCAGATTCAGTTCATGAACGCTTCTAACTGGAACATTAGTGGTACATACAACAATGCGCGTATGTATTCAAACTACCTCTCTTGCTTCTGGGGCCTTCGTAACGGTGCTACCAATGACAATGGTCGTCGCGACAAGACATATCCGTTCAACCAGGGTTGGGGTCAGGGTACACCTTCCTGCAATCTTTGGGATGACTGGACAGATGCTGAGAGAAATGGTGGTACGAATTCTTATACTGACATTCGTAAGCTCGCTTCTCTGATCGACCTTGATAATGAGCTCGAGGGCTATACCTACGAGAAGGACGACAACGAGGAGTCTGGCTATGCTGTCAAGAAGTATGCTGATGTAAACCTTGATGCTTGCGCTAAGGACAACAATTCTTGGTGGTCAATGTGCGATGGCTATACTGGCAGTTCGCTTGCTAATGAGCAGCAGGGTGACCACTTCGAGGATTACTACCTGATGCGTTATGCTGACGTGCTGCTGATGTTGACCGAGCTTACTGGTGATGCTCAGTACATGAACCTGGTTCAGCGTCGTGCTGGTGTTCCTGAGACAGGTTACTCTTTGGCAAACGTTCAGAACGAGCGTCGCTGGGAGTTCGCATTGGAAGGTCTGCGTTTCAACGATATGCGTCGTTGGTCGGGTAAAGACAATCACAGCGAGAACTCATACGCCGCTAAGGCTCTTCAGGCTCAGAACGGTAAGATGATTGTATGCTATGGTCAGAAGGGTTCTAAGGTTCCTATGAAGCACATGACCATTGATAATAATGGATGGGCTAAGCGTTATGCTGATACCAAAGGTTTCTTGCCGAAGCCTCAGCGTCAGATTACTTTGATGACTGGTAAGTTGAAGCAGAATCCTGGATGGGATGAGAACGCTTCTCCTGCAGAGTACACATATAAAGTTCTTTATTAATTTATAATAAGTAAATAAGATGAAAAAAATATTATTTTTGCTCGTTGCCGCAGTTTGCTCTTTTGCTGCTTGCGATCCTATTCATGAGGATATCAGCAATAACAGTAAAATTACTGCTGACGAGCTCAAGGCAAAGACCACTATCTCCGTTGATCAGGCCAATGGTCAGAATGGTAATGTTATTACCTGTCAGACCTCAGCAGCAGTCAATGCTGTGTGGAACATTGGTGGCAAGGAATTTATTGGTAATTTTGCAAAGAAGAAAATGAAGCTCGGTGAGCATAAGGTAATTCTGACTGCTCTTTGTGCCGATGGTACCGTGCTGAAGGATAGCGCTATTATCAATTGTCAGGTAATCACCGACCCACTTGAGAAGATTTATATCTATGGCGATCCCAAAAAGGAACAAGAACCAGCAGTTCTCGGCCCTGGTGATGCTGCTGCAGGACGCTTCAGTGATAATGAAGGTAAGTTCTTCCCATACATTTCTGATGATGTTTACTTTGGTAAAAAGACGCTTATCTTTGAAATTATTGCTGCAGAAGAGGGTAAATTCATTTGGGGTGACGATTTTGGCTGTACTTGCCGCGTAATGAACGGTTGGTGGAGCACTGCTTATGAGGATAACTACCCTCTATCTGTAGGTTTGTGGGAACTTCCCATCACTGATCAGATGGCTGCTGAGTGCGCTAGGGGTGGTGAAGGCCGTGACTTAGACATCTTGATGACACGTGGTTCTGTAACTATCAAGTCCGTATACTACGAGGAATAATCATTCCTAATAGGTATAATTAATAAAGAGGGCATATCATTTTGATGTGCCCTCTTTTTATGTGGTTATTAAGTTTTTCAGGAAAAAGTTTGGGGATTCTAAATATTGTTACTACCTTTGCAGCGAAAAGAAGCACAACAAATATGAATAAAACAAACAAAGTATCGGATGCCATTCTATATGGAAGTCTGCTGACTTTTATTTTGTTTGTCGTATATATCCTATACATCAATCAGGATGTGTTCTATACAGCACACGACCGTTCCGAATTCATTTTCGGAGCACCCTTCTTCCATACGCTCATGTCAAAACCCTTTGGTCTGATGCGTTATGTAGGAGCCTGGCTCACGCAGCTGTTCTGTGAGCCTGCCGTAGGTTCCGGAGTGATGGTGGCTATCTGGGGTCTCATATTCTTGGTGGGAACCAAAGCATTCCGGTTACAGCCCAGTGCCTCGGCGCTGATGCTTCTGCCTGTAGCCTGTCTGCTCACGTCGGTAGTCGATCAGGGCTATTGGATCTATATCTCCACCATCAGAGGTTATTGGTTCTCGCAGTCTGTAGGTTATCTGGTCATGTTGCTGCTATTGTGGGCTGCTCGTTACACCCCACGCAAATGGCATATCGTCTGGTATGTGTTCGCCGTTTGTATCTATCCGGTGCTGGGATGGTTTGCTTTGCTTTTCGTGCTCTGTTTAGCGCTGACAGAGAAACCCACTTGGCGGGAGCTTGTGGGTATCATCCTGCTCCTTTTTACCGCCAGCATCTGGCATACGCAGGTGTATTCGAATCTGAGATTCAACGATGTGGTACTGGCAGGCCTGCCTCGTTTCGAGACACCCACGGATACCATCAAGCACCTCTCCATCCCGTTCTTGGTGCTTGGTATTGTTTCATTGCTCATCCCATTTGGTAAGAAGTTAGCGGATACTCCTCTTACCTCATACCTCTTACCTCTTATCTCTTCTATTGCAGGCATCGTCTTCACCTCGTCATATATGTTCCAAGACCAGAACTACATCGACGAAATGCGCATGGTGCGCTATGCTTCTGATAACAACTGGAAGGAAGTTCTTCTGCTGGCAGAAGATAATAAGAAGCCAACCAGTACAATAGTCTTTCTTAAGAATGTTGCGCTGATGAATGAAGGTGGCCTACTCGACCGTTCGTTTAAGAATGGTAACATCGGTTTTCCTATTTACAATCCTGATACGCTCCATGTCTCTTTCTTGGAAATAGCATCCCCTTTGGTCTATTACAACTACGGCATGATGAATGAATCCATCCGTCTGAATTTCGAACTTGCTGTTCATTACGGTTTCTCACCCTTCTACTTGAAGACGCTTACTCGCTGCGCCTTGGCCGTAGGAGATAAAAAACTGGTAGAACGCTATACTACCATATTACATCATCGTCCGTTTTACAGTGACTGGCAACCGGCTCCTGTCACAGAAAAGATTAAGGAATTGCAAAAGTGCTATCCCGATGAACTCACAGGCGTTGAGAATAGCGATAGTTATATTGTCAACAATGTCAGCCTCTGGTATGAATCCGACAGTAAAGTGGTTTCAGAACAGGCATTGTTCTATGCCATGTTACGTTGTGATTCCCGCCGCTTCTGGCCTTCGTTGCGCAATTATGTAAAGTCGCACATGGATGAGCAATTTCCTCTGCATGCTCAGGAGGCTTATATCTTGTTTATGGATAAGGCCCCGGAAGAAAAACGTGTGATGATTCCCGTTGAGGAGACAGTTTTCAATCGCTATAAACAGTTTTTAAATGTTATGGCAAAACTGGTAAAGCCAGGAAAGACTCTTGGACAGGTTGCTGAAGAAATGGCTGAAGAATGGAGAGATACTTATTGGTATTATTTCTTTTTCGGAAGACAATATTCTGGTGCAGTTGGCCCCCAATAACGAAATAGCTACAAGAAATAATGAAAAGAATGATCCATACCTATACGCTGCTTTTGGCTATTGCCTTGCTACTCATAACATCGTGTGTGAGCCACCCCGATGTACCTTCTTCGGCCAAGGAAACCAAATGCCTACCAGCCATCTTTCCCGATTATTGCGATATCACAGTGCCTTGCAATATTGCACCACTTAACTTCATGCTTCCTGCTGATGAGTACGAAGCATGTGTGGCACGTCTCATTACGCCCATTGGCCAGCAGCAGACCTATGGTAATGGCGTAAAGGTTCAAATTCCTGAGGAGGAATGGCATGCCATGCTCGATGCCTCGAAGGGTAAAAGCATCAAGGTTGAGGTCTGGGGGAAGAAAGAGGGTGAATGGTTATCGTTCAGTCCCTTTGAAATACATGTAGCCAAAGAACCAATCGATGACTATCTGTCGTACCGTCTCATTGAACCGTCGTATATCCGATATGACTATATGGAGATAGCCCAGCGTAACCTCACGTCTTTTGAAGAGACACAGATATTCAATAACAGGGTTACTTGCGACGATGCCAAAGGCCAGTGCATCAACTGTCATAGTTATCAGAACTACAAGACAGACAACATGCTCTTTCACGTGCGCGTCACCCGTGGTGGTACAGTTATTGTGAATGATGGTAAAATATCAAAGGTGGATTTGAAGCGTGACTATACCATCTCTTCAGGCGTCTATCCATCATGGCATCCTACCGCTAAACTCATAGCTTTCTCGACCAACCAGACACACCAAAGTTTCCATACAGCAAATCCTAATAAAACTGAGGTCTATGATCTTGCCAGCGACCTGATTCTCTACGATATTGCCACCGATTCGGTAAGCGTCATCAGCAACGATTCCACGCTGTTGGAGGTGTATCCTACTTGGTCGCCCGATGGCAAATACCTCTATTACTGCAAGTCTGTTCCTTTGCCCGAGGAGATGCAGGGGCAGGACATCAGAACCACCTATGCGAAAATACAGTATAACCTCTATCGTCGTTCGTTTGATTTGGCGTCGCACGGTTTTGGAGAAGAGGAACTCGTCTATGACGCTGCCTCAGCAGACAAGAGTGTTTCCCTGCCACGTATCAGTCCCGATGGGCGTAATCTGCTGTTTGCCCTTGGACAGTATGGTTGTTTTCATATCTGGCACCATGATGCCGAC
Organism: Prevotella sp.; assembly: GCA_017556145.1. GTDB lineage: Bacteria > Bacteroidota > Bacteroidia > Bacteroidales > Bacteroidaceae > Prevotella. The sequence goes on from JAFZCU010000174.1 coordinate 16,432, forward strand.
ATTGTCTGTATTCCATTGGACCGATTTGATGGCACAGCCCTCACCGCAGAAACTTCTTCTGTCATTGATCTCACCCATCTCAATAGCGTTGGCTATCCCGATAGTTACCCTTCATGGTCGAGCAACGGCCATTGGATGATGTGTGCCAGCCGACGTGAAGATGGTAATTACAGCCGTGTCTATTTTGCCTATTTCAACAATGGGAAAGTAGAAAAAGCTTTCTTGTTGCCGCAGGAAGACCCCGAACTGCATATCAGTCTTCTGAAGAGCTATAATCGTCCGGAGTTCATGGTGGAACCCGTCAAGATCAGTGTTGAAGAGTTCAGTAAGGTGTTTGACAAATAAGTTGTAGATGAAGGATATACGTCTGTTATGTACGCTTCTTTTCGGTGTGGCGGTTCTCCTCTTCTTCGGACTGGCCTATCCGCATCATCTGCATTATCAGGAGCAATTCCAGCTTTTCCTTTTCGATAGCACCTATGTGTGGGAGGTTGTTAAGCTGCCAGGGGGTGTTGCCGATTTGCTGGGACGTTTCTGCACGCAGTTTTTCCTGTTTGCTTGGATAGGAGCGTTGATTATCGCGCTGCTGCTCTCGGCGGTGCAACTTCTGACGCTCCGCCTGGTCAGCGCACAGGGGGTCAGGAACGATGTGACATCTGAGATATCACACGCGTTCCTGACCCCCTGTGCGCTGAGTTTTGTGCCTTCGTTCCTGCTTTGGCTCTTCTTGCTCGATGAGCATGCGTTGCTGGGTGGTGTCTGGGCTGTTCTACTTACTCAGATCGCTTTATGGGGACTTATCCGGTTGCCAGACGGATGGTTGCGCCGCATTTTGATGATTGTCGCCTTTATGGCACTCTATTGGGTAGCCTTCGGTGGTAGCCATTATTATCGTTACCCGACAGTATTCCCCACGCTGCTCTATGTCGCATGGCTGCTTGCTGTCGCCCTCCCCTTCGTGGTTCGTGTCTTACACAAGTGGGCCGCTGCTTCGAGACGTCCTGTTGTAACGTTTGCCTCCTTTGCACTGGTAGCCCTCGTGATGGGTAGTCTCGTCTGGAAGAACGCTAATTTCAAAGCCGAGAAGGTGATGGCGTATGACTTTATGGCCTGTCACCAGCAATGGAACCGCATACTGGAGACCGTCAGCAAAGAGAAGCCTAACAACCAGATCGGTGTGACGGTGCAGAATCTTGCCCTGGCGATGCATGGCCAGCTCGCCGACCACCTGTTCGATTTTAACCAGAACGGAATTTCCGGTCTTCTGCCCGATGTCCAGAGCGATGCTACCAGTCCGATGCCTACAGCCGAGGCATTCTATCAGCTGGGTATGATTAATGTTGCCCAGCGAACGGTATTTGAGGCACAGGAAGCCATTCTTGACTTCCAAAAGAGTGGCCGATGCTACAAACGACTGGCACAGACCAACCTGATCAACGGCAACTACGAAGTGGCTCGCAAATACCTCATGGCACTGCAAAAGACTCTTTTCTATCGTGACTGGGCCAACGAGACGCTACCGTTGTTGGGAAATGAAAAGGCGATAGCCAACCATCCAGAATATGGACGCTTACGCCAATGGGCCTACAAAGAAGACTTCTACTTCAGTGACCATGTGACCCCTGAGATGCTCGAAAGTCTCTTCTGGGGCAATACGGACAATCGCCTGGCCTTTGAATATCTGAAGGCCTACTATATGTTGACGAATGATCGCGAAGGCTATGCCAAATTATTACTTCAAACCTCTGCTAAGCAATGAAACGGAATACGATTTTACCTTTTTACCTTTTTACCTTTTTACTTTTCCTCGCTGCCTGTACGGAAATGGTCAGCGATGCAAGGCAGGAGAACGTTCAACCTCAGATATACCCCGACTATCTCGGTGTCACCATACCCGTGAATATTGCCTCTCTCTGCTTCAGCATGGCGGATGAGACGGTACAGTGTATCGATGCCGTCATCACAGACAGTCATGGACACAACCTGCACAGCCAGGGCGAAGAATCAGTTGATTTCGACCTTGACGACTGGCATATACTGCTCTCGCAGAATCGTGGCGACTCCCTCAGTGTAACCGTTTCAGCCAAGTATGACGATGGTTGGCATACCTATCGTCCTTTCTCCATCTACGTGAGTCCTGACAGCATCGACTACGGTATCTGCTATCGTTTGATCGAGCCAGGCTACGAGGTGTGGAGTAAAATGGGCATTTACGAACGCGATCTCTCCTCGTTCGATGAGCGTCCGCTGATTGAGAATACGCAGTTCGAGGGTTGTGTCAACTGTCATAGCTTCAACCGTGGCAACCCTGCCGATATGAGCCTTCATATCCGTGGCCCGCATGGTGCCACACTGCTGCGTCATGACGATAGTCCGCTTATCGCCTACAACACCAAGACCGATCAGACGCTCGGCCTGTGTGTCTATCCCTACTGGCATCCTTCAGGACACTACATTGCCTATTCCACTAACACTACGAGGCAGTTGTTCCACAGTGCCGACAGCAGTCGCATCGAGGTCTTCGATGAAGCTTCCGACCTCCAGGTCTACGACGTTGAAAAGAATGAGTTGCTGCTTTCGCCCCTGCTTAAGCAGGACTCCATCTACGAGACTTTTCCCGTCTTTTCTGCCGATGGCCGTTCGCTCTATTTCTGTTCGGCCAGCGCCCTCCCAGAAGGCAGTCTTAAGCTCGATTCGATCCACTATAACCTCTGCCGCATTGATTTCGATCCCGCAACGGGCACCTTCGGCAACCGTATAGACACCATTGTCGATGCAGCGTCTCAACACAAGTCAGTATCTTTCCCACGGCCCTCATACGATGGGCGTTTCCTTTGCTACACGCTCTCCGATTACGGACAGTTCAGCATCTGGCATCACGAGGCCGACCTCTGGCTGCTCGATCTTGCTACAGGAGAGAGCCGTCCTATGACGGAGGCTAACTCCGAAGATACCGAGTCGTTCCACAACTGGAGCACCAACTCGCGCTGGCTCGTATTGAGTTCCCGTCGCGATGACGGTCTCTTCACACGGCCCTATTTCTGTCACGTCGATGCCGATGGCACAGTCAGTAAGGCCTTCATGCTGCCGCAACGCAATCCGCGCCGTTTCTACCGCGAACGTTTCTTTTCTTTCAATGTGCCCGAATTCATCATCTGTCCAACCCGTTTCGACGTTCACAAGGCCAGCCGTATCATCCGCGATGAATCCCGCAAGAACTTTGGTGTCCGTAAATATGACTAAGATAAGATAAACTGATGTTACATCTTCGAAAGAATATGAGACATATACCAATAGATATGTCTCTTTTTTTTTCTACCTTTGCAGCGGAATCAATTAAAAAACTAAATAAATGAATCATCGCTTATTATCAATTGTTTTGTTGTTCTGTGCTGGCCAATTCGTGTCGGCACAGACACTTCCGTATCAGAATCCCAATCTGAGTGCCAAGGAGCGTGCCAAGGATTTGTGTTCACGGCTGACGTTGGAAGAGAAAGCCAAGCTGATGCTGGATGAGAGTCCGGCCATCCCCCGTTTAGGCATCAAGAAGTTCTTCTGGTGGAGTGAAGCCCTGCATGGTGCTGCCAACATGGGCAATGTCACCGTGTTCCCTGAGCCGATTGCCATGGCTTCGTCGTTTAATCCCGATTTGCTGTACAAGGTGTTCGATGCTGCCAGTACGGAGTTCCGTGCCCAGTATAATGAGCGCATGTATCGAGGTTCGGGCGAGGATGAGAAGTTCCATAGCCTCTCTGTCTGGACACCGAATGTCAACATTTTCCGTGACCCGCGATGGGGCAGGGGACAGGAGACTTACGGCGAGGATCCCTATCTGACCTCTGTCATGGGTGTTCAGGTGGTGAAGGGCCTGCAGGGACCTGAGGATGCGAAGTACCGTAAGCTCTGGGCCTGTGCCAAGCACTATGCCGTTCACAGCGGTCCTGAGTACACGCGTCACAGTGCCAATCTCACCAACGTCTCGCCGCGTGATATGTGGGAGACTTATATGCCTGCCTTCAAGACCCTGGTGCAGGATGCCAAGGTGCGTGAGGTGATGTGTGCCTACCAGCGTTTGGACGATGATCCCTGTTGTGGCTCGCAGCGTCTGTTGCAGACCATCCTCCGCGACGAGTGGGGATTTGAGTACCTCGTTGTCAGCGACTGTGGCGCTGTATCCGATTTCTACGAGTCGCATAAGTCTTCATCCGACCCCGTCCATGCCTCTGCCAAGGCTGCGATAGCCGGTACGGATGTGGAGTGCGGCTATGGCTATGCCTACCGCAGCATCCCAGAGGCCGTGAAGCGCGGTTTTATCACCGAGGCAGAAGTCGATAAGCATGTCATCCGTTTGCTCGAAGGCCGTTTCGATCTGGGGGAGATGGATGATCCTTCATTGGTGGAATGGTCGAAGATCCCGTATTCCATCATGGACTCCAAGCAGCATCGTCAGATTGCCCTCGATATGGCGCGCCAGACCATCGTGCTGCTGCAGAACAAAGGCAATATCCTGCCCTTGCAGAAGAACAAGGAGAAGATAGCCGTGATTGGTCCCAATGCCGATAATGAACCCCTGATGTGGGGTAACTATAACGGAACACCGAATCATACCATCACCATCCTCGATGGCATCAAGGCTAAGCAGAAGAAACTCTTCTATCATGCCGGTTGCGATCTGACCTACGATAAAGTGATGGAGAGCCTGATGGCATCGCAGTGCAGTTTCGAGGGTAAGAAAGGTATGAAGGGTACGTTCTGGAACAATCGCCGGATGGAGGGCAAGCCCGTTACCACCCAGTATTATATCCAGCCCATCGCCGTCACTACCTTTGGTATGCATAACTTTGCCCCTGGTGTACAGCTTGAGGACTTCTCGGCCAAGTATGAGACCGTCTTCACGCCCAAAGAGTCTGGCGAATATGTGGTGAATGTCGATGGCTGTGGTCAGTTTGAGCTCTACATCGATGGGGAACGTAAATTCCGTCACCGCATCTGGCGCACCACGCCCAACCGTGTGGCCATTCAGGCAGAGAAGGGCAAGAGCTACAATATCGAGGTGCGTTTCTCGCATGTCCATACCTATAATGCCAATCTGAAGATCAATGTGGCCAAGGAACTGCCCATCGATTACCAGCTGATCATCAGCCAGTTGAAAGGCATCGACAAGGTCATCTTCGTGGGTGGCATCTCTTCTGCCCTCGAAGGTGAGGAAATGCCTGTCGATATCGATGGCTTCAAGGGTGGCGACCGTACCCATATTGAACTGCCCAAGGTGCAGCGTGATTTCCTTAAGGCCCTGAAAGAGGCTGGCAAGCAGGTGATCTTCGTGAATTGTTCTGGCTCTGCCATTGCATTGCTGCCAGAGACGGAAACCTGCGATGCCATCGTACAGGCCTGGTATCCTGGCCAGGAGGGTGGAACAGCTGTGGCTGATGTGCTCTTTGGCGACTATACCCCCTGTGGCAAGCTGCCTGTGACGTTCTATAAGAGCAGCAGCCAGTTGCCCGACTACGAGGACTATTCGATGAAGGGACGTACCTATCGTTATTTCAACGATGCCCTCTTCCCCTTCGGCTATGGCCTTTCGTATACACAGTTTGAGATAGGCGAGCCCACTTTAATTGAAACAACCGTTCCGAATGCTGGAATCAATATTGCTGTTCCTGTCAAGAACATCGGTCAGCGTGACGGTACGGAGATCCTCCAGGTCTATATCCGCAACTTGCAGGATCCTGACGGCCCGTTGAAGAGCCTCCGTGCTTTCAAGCGTGTGGATGTGAAGGCTGGCCAGACGGTTAATGCCAAACTGACGTTTGATAGTAAGGCCTTTGAATTCTGGGATTCGGAAACCAACACCATGCGTGTGAAAAATGGTAATTACGAGATTCTCATTGGCAACAGTTCGTTGGATAAGGACCTGAAGAAAAAAACCATGGAAGTCAATTTATAACAATAAAATCAAAACAACATGAAAAAAGTACTCGAATCCCTGCTGTTGGCAGCCTTGCTTTTGGCACTGCCCAGCAATGCCTTCGCTCAGAAGAAGGCCGCTAAGAAGGCTACAAAGAAAGCCACTACGGAGGCTGTTCAGCCCGCTGATCCTAACTTCTACATTTTCCTTTGCTTCGGTCAGTCGAACATGGAGGGAAATGCTCGTCCCGAGGCCGTCGATCTTGCTAGCCCCGGACCTCGTTTCCTGTTGATGCCAGCTGTTGATTTCCCCGCAGCCAATGGTCGTCCCGAGCGTAAGATGGGCGAATGGTGCGAGGCTTCTGCTCCCCTCTGCCGTGCGAATACGGGTCTGACACCTGCCGACTGGTTCGGTCGTACCTTGGTTGCTTCGCTGCCTGAGAATATCAAGATTGGTGTCATCCACGTGGCGATTGGTGGTATTGATATCAAGGGATTCCTCCCCGACAGTATCCCCAGCTATGTTGAGAAGAAGGCTCCGGGATGGATGAAGGGTATGTTGGCTGCTTACGACAACGACCCCTATAAGCGTCTGGTCACACTGGCCAAGAAGGCTCAGAAGGACGGTGTCATCAAGGGCATCCTGATGCACCAGGGCGAGACCAATACTGGTGATCCGCAGTGGGCTGGTATGGTGAAGCAGGTATATGAGAACCTCTGTGGCGACCTCCAGTTGAAGCCCGAAGAGGTGAACCTCTATGTGGGTAACATCGTACAGGCCGACGGTAAGGGTGTCTGCATCGGCTGTAAGAAGCAGATCGACGAATTGCCGCAGACCATCCATACCTGTCAGGTTATCTCGTCTGACAAGTGTACCAACGGCCCTGACCGTCTGCACTTCGACGCTGCCGGTTATCGTGAGCTGGGTTGCCGCTATGGTGAGGCTGTGGCCCGTCATCTCGGTTATGAGCCTAAGCGTCCGGCCAATCTGCCTGTTGCCATCAAGAAGATCAATGTGCCTGCCGATGCCGTAACTGGTGAGAACACCATTCCCGGCAACGACTTCCCGAAGGTCGACTCACAGCGTCGTGCTTACTTCTATATCAACGCCCCACAGGCCAAGAAGGTGATTGTGGACATCTGCAGCAAGAAATACGACATGGAGCCCGATGGTAAGGGTGGCTTCATGGCTGTGACCGATCCCCTACCCGTGGGCTTCCACTACTATTTCATGAACATCGATGGTGTGAACTTCATCGATCCCGCTTCTGAGACCTTCTTCGGCACGAACCGTGAGGCTGGTGGTCTCGAGGTTCCTGAGGGACCGGAGGGCGACTACTACCGTCCGCAGCAGGGCGTGCCCGCTGGTTGTGTACGTAGCATCTATTACTATAGCAACGAGCAGAGCAAGTGGCGTCATGCGATGGTCTATACGCCTGCTGAGTACGATCAGAAGCAGGGCTTCAAGAAGCGTTATCCCGTGCTCTATCTGCAGCATGGTATGGGTGAGGGTGAGACCAGCTGGACGCTGCAGGGAAAGATGCAGCACATCATGGACAATGCCATTGCCAGTGGCGAGGCTGTGCCGATGATTGTAGTCATGGAGAGTGGCGACATCAAGGCTGGCATGGGTCGTGGTCAGAGCATGGCCGACTACGGTGCTTCGTTCTATCCCGTTCTGTTGAACGACCTGATTCCATATATCGACAGTAACTTCCGTACGAAGACCGATCGTGACAACCGTGCAATGGCGGGCTTGTCATGGGGTGGACACCAGACCTTCGACATCGTGTTCAACAATATGGATAAGTTCGCATGGCTCGGCACCTTCAGCGGTGCGATCTTCGGCTTGGATCTGAAGACGGCCTATAACGGCGTATTCACCAATGCCGACGAGTTCAACAAGAAGATCCACTACATGTACATGAACTGGGGCTCTGAGGATTTCATCAAGAGTGGTGATATCGTAAAGGGCTTGCAGGAGATGGGCATCAAGGTCGAGGGCAAGGAGTCTGAAGGCACCGCCCATGAGTTCCTGACCTGGCGTCGCGGTCTCCACGAGTTTATTCCTCACCTCTTTAAAAAGTAAACGACTATGTTATTCAAGAAAAGACTGATGCTGCTGGCTTCCATGGCGCTTTTCGCAATGAGCCTGTCAGCAGCCGAGGGTGACAGCGCGAAGATCCAGAACCCCATGTTGTGGGCGGATGTGCCTGATCCCGACATCATCCGTGTGGGCGACACCTTCTATCTGGTGTCTACCACCATGCACCTGATGCCTGGCGCTCCTGTCATGGCCTCGAAGGATCTGAAGAACTGGGAGACGGTCGGCTATATCTTCGATAAGCTCACGGATTCTCCTAAGTACGACATGCAGGAGGGAACGGTCTATGGCCGTGGCCAGTGGGCTACCTCGCTGAAGTATCATAAGGGTAAGTTCTATGCCTTGCTCGCTCCCAATGAGCAGGGTAAGATGGGCGATACCTATATCTTCTCTGCTGAGAAGGCCGAAGGGCCTTGGAAAATTGTCTCGCGTATGCGTCATTTCCACGACTGCTCACTGTTCTTCGACGATGACGACCGCGTCTATGTCATCTACGGCACTGGCGAGATGATGGAGTTGAAGAAGGACCTGAGCGATGTCATCGAGGGCACCTACAAGCATATCTTCCAGCGTGAGGCTGATGAGACGGGACTCCTGGAGGGTTCGCGTGTCATCAAGCATAATGGCAAGTATTACCTGCTGATGATTTCGCAGGCCTATGGTCCTGGCCGTCACCGTCGTGAGGTGTGCTATCGTGCCGACGATATCCATGGTCCTTACGAGAAGAATGTGATTCTGCAGAGCGAATTCGGCGGCTTCTCCTACGTGGGACAGGGCACCATCGTCGACACCCAGGAGGGCGACTGGTATGGCATCATCTTCCAGGATCGTGGTGGCGTCGGCCGTGTGCTCACCGTCTCTCCGGTCCGTTGGATCGACGGCTGGCCGCAGATTGGCGATGAAGACGGCAAGGTGCCTGACACCGTGCGTCCTTATAAGAGCGGACAACCCGTGAAGAGCATTATCTGCAGCGATGATTTCAGTGGCTCTAAGTTGGGCCTCCACTGGCAGTGGAACCATAATCCCGTCGACAATGCCTGGAGTCTCACAGAGCGTCCCGGCTTCCTGCGCCTGAAAACCAGTCGTGTGGTAGAGAACATCTATCTGGCTCCCAACACGATTACCCAGCGCATGCAGGGTCCTACGTGTACAGCCTCTGTATTGATAGACTACACGAATATGAAAGACGGCGACTGTGCCGGTTTTGCAACCTTCAATCAGGATACGGGTGCACTGATCATTAAGCGCGTTGGTAAGAACTTCTTCCTGCAGATGGAAGAGTCGTCTTCACAACTCTCTGATCGTGAGAAGGCAGTTACCAAGGTCGAGGAGAAGATGATCGAGGGTGTTACACTGTCGAAGATCTCCCCCAAGTCCAAGAAGATCTGGCTGCGTATCGATGGCGACTTCCGTCCAGGTCCGCGTGGTGGCCGCGACGCCGCCAACTTCTACTACAGTCTCGATGGTGAGGAATGGACCAAGATCGGCACTACCGACTATCGTATGCGCTTTGATTGGCGTCGTTTCTTCATGGGTTCGAAGTATGCCATCTTCAACTATGCCACGAAGAAGGCAGGCGGCTATATCGATGTCGATGAATTCAAATTCCAGTAAACGGAGCTAATCATGATAAGAAATCGTTCATTGCAACAAATTTACATGCAATGAACGATTTTTTGTTAGCGAGTGCAACTTTATGCCTCCGAATGACGTCTAACAGATAGAAACTTTTAAAAGATAACGATTATGATACTATCAACAACCCCACAGATTGAAGGTCGCCCCATTCGCGAGTACAAGGGCGTAGTGACAGGTGAAGCTATTATTGGTGCCAACATGTTCAAGGATCTTTTTGCTGGCGTCCGCGACATCGTAGGTGGTCGTGCCGGCAGCTACGAGAAGGTTCTGATTGAAGCAAAGGACACTGCCATGCTGGAGATGATGCAACGTGCCCAGGCACTTGGAGCCAATGCCGTAGTAGGTATTGACATCGACTACGAGACCGTCGGTGGCAATGGTTCTATGCTCATGGTGGCCACCAGCGGTACAGCCGTAGTCATCTGATATGAAGAAGTATCGTACTGCCATCATCCTGTTTCTGGTGTTCGAAGTCATTGCCGTTTGGCTTTGGCTGTCGACTGGAAACCTGTTCTTCCTGCTCAATTTCTCCTATATAGGCATCTCCATTGGTCTTGGAGGCGTATTAATGGCAGCAGGCTGGAAATATGGTCGCGAACTGACTCAGTTCCTGGTCGGTTTATATATGCTGGTATTCCTCGGCCTGATCTGCAGGGAGAATATGCAGATTGAGGGATTCTGGTTCTACTTGGCATCAGGCATCTTCGGCGGTGCCACGCTCCACTATCTCATCGCCAAGATCTTCGGTCCGTTGTTCTTCGGCAGGGGTTGGTGCGGCTATGCCTGTTGGACGGCTATGATCCTCGACCTGTTGCCCTATAAAACGCCTAAAAGCGGCAGGCGCAAGTTGGGATTCATCCGCTACATCATGTTTGCACTTTCGCTGGCCATTGTGGCGGGTTTGTTCCTGATGGGTGAAGCCAATCACGCCACCATGTTTACGCTCTTTGTGGCTGGAAACGTGTTCTACTATGTCGTGGGTATCACGCTGGCTTTACTTTTCAAGGATAATCGCGCATTCTGCAAGTATATCTGTCCGATAACGGTATTCCTCAAACCGATGAGCTACTACTCGCGGCTACGTATCCGCTGCGATGAGAGCAAGTGTATCAAATGCGGCAAGTGCCTTAAAGTGTGCCCGATGGATGTAGAGGTTTGTAACGACTCCCGCCATCGCAAGAACGCCACAGAGTGTATTTTGTGCCAAAGCTGTACGAAGGCCTGTCCTGTCAAGGCATTATCCCTATGAAACAACTAAAACAAAAGACAGGAATAAGATGAGGCGTTTGTTTTTGATGGCGATTTTTTTTGCGATGACCATTCAGACTAAGCAAGGTGCAGCCAGTGCGAGGTCGATAATGGGCTCAGAACAGATTCTGCTTATCTTTCAAAATGAGAGCAGTCGGCAACGTCAGGAGGTGGTAGAGGTTGACTTGCAGACCATATGCCAACAATTGGGCATCAGTACAAATGAGCCGCTGGTGGTAGAAAACCGTGCCGGACAGGAGGTGGGCTACCAGAAGACCTACGATGGGAAATTGCTCTTGTATGTATCACTGCACCCAAATGCAAAGGCTGTCTATACGGTCTGCAAAGGTAAACCTGCAGAAGCCAGGTCGTATGTCTATGGAAAGATGTACGCCATTCGTAAGGACGATATTGCCTGGGAGAACGACTTGGGCATCTATCGTGTCTATGGACCTGCACTCCAGAAGAGTGGGGAGCGTTCGTTTGGCATCGATGTCTGGGTGAAGAATACGCCAGCGTTGGTGGTTGAAGACCGCTACCTGAAGGATTACGAAGGCAATCTCTTGGAAGATTCTCTCCGAAAGGCCGGCCACACGGCCCAGCTTGGAGAAATCGACAGGCTGACCTCCTTCCATCTGGATCATGGCAATGGGATGGATGCCTATGGTGTTGGGGCTTCGTTAGGTTGTGGCGCACCTGCCTTGATGAAAAACGGGCAGCTGATATTCCCATATTGTTATCAGGCCTATCAGATACACGATAACGGTCCGTTACGATTCACCGTAGAACTGACCTATGCCCCCAATGGCGACGGTATCATAGAGCATCGCATCATCAGTCTGGACAGAGGTTCGCACTTTAACCGTATCACCGTATGGTATGATGGCATAAAGCAGCCAGTGGCGCTTGCCTCCGGCGTTGTACTGCATGGCGACGACAATCTGGTGTTGGGTAAAAACTATGTTCAGTATGCCGATCCTACTGACAATCCAAAGCTACACCAGTCGCAAATCTATGTGGCCACCCTATATCCTGAGGGCGTTGAAAAGACTTGTCTGCTCGAAGGTGGACTGAACCATGGCTTAGGTATCATAAGTCATTATCAGGGCGCTCCTTATACCTATTATTTCGGTTCGGCTTGGAGCCTGTATGATATCCGTTCGCAAACTCAATGGCAGATAGTAATTGATGAATTCTTGGCTAACCTAAAACAACCACTTACTTATAATATCACAAAATGATGAGGAAGTTATTCTTACTGATGGCGACCCTTGCGTTGCTCATGCCATTACAAGCGGCAAAAATAGTAAAACGACAACAGACCGATCGTGAGTATTGGTGCTCGCTGGCCTATAAAATGGCACAGCCAGTGTTGGAGAATATGGCAAAAGGTGAACTTCAGAAGAATATGAAGACTGAGTTCTCGCCTTCGTTCGACAACCGTGACCGAAGTGTGGTCTATATGGAGACCTTCGGACGCCTGATGGCCGGTATTGCCCCTTGGCTGACGCTGCCTGATGACGAGACGGCAGAGGGCCTGCAGCGCAGACAACTCCGAGAGTGGGCATTGACAGCCTATAAGAACGCCGTAGATCCGAGTTCACCCGATTATCTCTGTTGGGGCAAGTCGGGTCAGAATCTAGTGGATGCAGCCTATATTGCGGAGTCGTTCCTGCGTGCCTGGGATACCCTTTGGATGCCGCTCGACGATGTGACTAAACAGCGTTATATCAAGGAATTCCAGAATCTACGCAAGATAGATCCGCCATACACCAACTGGTTCCTCTTCTCGTCGACCATCGAAAGTCTGTTGGCAAAGGCTAAGGCTCCCTTTGATGAGTTCCGCGTGAATACCGCCTGCCGAAAGGTCGAAGAATGGTATGTGGGCGATGGCTGGTATGCAGATGGTCCTGAGTTTGCCTTCGACTATTATTCGAGTTACGTCTTTCATGCGATGTATCTTGAAACCCTTCAGGCGATGATCGATGCCAGATACAACTCCCGTCTGGACTATCAGAAGTACTATGACCGTGCCCTGAAACGCGCCCAAAAGTTCGCCATCATCCTCGAACGGTTCATCTCGCCCGAGGGCACCTTCCCAGTCATCGGACGCTCCACACCCTATCGTCTGGCCGCCTTGCAACCCTTGGCTCTGATGGCGTGGTATCAGAAACTGCCTTCTGACCTAAGCAACGGGCAAGTCCGGGCTGCGCTCACCAAGGTGATGCATCGTATGTTCGACGTCCAGCAGAATTTCAATGAGGGTGGATTCCTAACGATTGGTTTCTGTGGCTCGCAGCCCGAGACGGCTGATTGGTACACCAACAACGGCTCGCTCTACATGACCAGTCTGGCCTTCATGCCCTTAGGTCTGCCTGCTTCCCATCCCTTCTGGACAGATGCCCCACAACCTTGGACACAGGTGAAAGCCTGGGGAGGTCTGCCCTTCCCCAAAGATCACCGCTGGGCTGATGATATCCAGACCCGCGACAAGTGGTAGGGTTTTTTCGTAACTTTGCAAAAACAAAATAAAAAAGGTATGCCAAAGAAGAAAAGCGGATTTCCATACGAAGTACATCCGACACCGGTAAAGGTCAAAATTGGTTACTTTAAAAAGCGTTTGAATTCGAGTATAGTCGTTTGGTTGTTTGGGTATAGGCGAATAGTTATTTGAGTATAGGCAATCGGTTGTTAGAACAGCACTTATACTCTTGATATAGGCAGCTTTCACCACGTTTGAAGGGTAGTTTCCCCGAGTTTATACTTGATCTCTTTGATAAAGCTGCTGAAAGGCGGCCAAAACTATTTTAGGATTGAAAATACTTGCAGAAACCTTTGGATTAGGAGGCGGCAGACCGCATCGCCAACATTGCGCTCCGCTCGCGGCTGATGATACAACAGGGCAGTTCTCGTCTTCTGTTGGAGGACGCAGAACGTCTGCCATACCTCATCTTCTCCGCCACCTTTGGTAAGATGGGCCTCAACAAGCCCATCTCCTTTACGGGCCTGCTGATGCTTAACATCCCATGTCCCCAGGGCATCCAACAGGTGAGCGAGATGCGGCGACGTGTGAGTCAGATTCCATACACCGTGCTGGCCTTCGCTGGTGTGAGTGGCGTGACGTTGAAAGTCAGGGAATAGTTAGGGGTATACTAAGGGCGTAGTTTTAAACAAACATAGCCCCTTATACTCTTCTGTAATTTAGCATCTTAAATATAAAGGGGCATAGAGGGCTATGTTCTTTATAATGTTGATATATGTATGAGTTGTTCAGATAGTCTTTTCGACTCGTTCAGATAGTTCCTTCAGTTCGTCCAAATAATCCCTATATAGGTATGGAGATTATCCGAACAACTCGTTCAGACTATTTGAGCACCCTGTAGGGACTATTTGAATAAACCAAAACGCTTTGACTATTGTTTCATCCAAAAAATGGCCACTTAGCTTGCATGTTTCACGATGTAGTCGAACCAGCGGGTGGGCAGGATGGTGTGCATCCAGACCATAGGCTTGGCCATGAAACCGATGAGGTAGCGAGTCTTGGGGCGACGGGCATTGACGGCCTTCGAGATCGCCTTAGAGATAACCATCGGGTCGCTCATCATGTTACCGCTGTACTGCTTGCGCATACCCTCGGCGGTCTTGGTGGCCTGAGCCTCGTAGGCACCGCCCTTGGCCGACTCCTTCAGGTGGTCGGCAGCGATGAAGCCCCATTCGGTCTTGATGCCACCCGGCTCGATGAGTGAAACGTTGATGCCGAAGTCGCTGACCTCCATGCGCAGGGCGTCGCTGAAGGCTTCGACAGCATATTTTGTGGCGTGATACCAGGCACCGAAGTAGGTGGTCAGGCGTCCACCCATCGACGATACATTAATAATAGTGCCGTTATGCTGCTGGCGCATGTAGGGCAGCACCTTCTTCGTGAGGATGGCCAGACCGAAGACGTTGACCTCGAACTGACGGCGTGCCTCGTCGATGCTCACATCCTCGACGGCTCCGTATGAGCCATAGCCGGCATTGTTCACCAGCACGTCGATACGCTTCTCTGCGGCGATGACCTGTTCAACGGCCTCGTTGACTGATTCCTCGCTGGTCACGTCCATCTTGATAGGAGTGACACCATACTGCTTCAGCTCCTCCATTTTCTCTACTCGGCGAGCTGCGCCATAAACCTTGTGGCCCTGCTCGGCCAGACTCTTTGCGGTGGTGAAACCGATACCGCTGCTTGCTCCTGTGATAAGAATAACCTTTTTCATTTTACAATTTGACTATTTACAGATTTGACTTTTTTCGATTTGACGGTGCAAAGATACGGCAGAAAAATGATACTTCGGTGTTCCAAAACACAATAAGAGTGGTGTATTTCCGTTGTATATAGAAAAGAAACATTCTTGGAAGGATTTGGAACACTAAAATACGATGGGTTATGGCTACCTTTGCAGCGATGGAAGAAATTAAGTTTGATTATATCGACGACGACGTGCTGATGCTCACGGAGTTTGGCGAGTTGGTGAAGTTGGAAACACAGGAGCTTGACCGCTACCTGGTGCTGGCCTGTAACAAAGGTAGACTGATGGTGGATGTGAATGGCGAGACCATTCAGATGCAGGGTGTGGAAGCACTGATTCTGCCTCCGAAGACGCGACTGAGCAACTATATGGCAAGTCCTGATCTGAGCTGCGACTTTGTAGGTATCTCCAGCCCATTGGTCAAGCGTCTGCTGGGCAGTCATATCGAAGAGTGGAACCGCAGCATCTATGTGAACCGCACTAACCATATCGTGGCAGACGAGGATGTTCAGCGACAGTTTGCCTACTATCGTGGCATTATTAATTTCAAGATGCAGCAACACGAGCGACGTTTCCACCACGAGGTGGTTCATGCCATTCTGCAAGCCATCCTGCTTGACTACCTGGAGAAGATGCTGGCTGATGTGCCCGTCATAGAGACGGAGGACATCACCAACCAGAAGTCGGCCCTCTTCAAGCGGTTCCTCGAACTGCTTACTACCCGCCATGTGAAGCACCAGCTGGTAGATACCTACGCTCAGGAACTCTGCGTGTCGCCCAACTATCTGACTAAGGTTACGCGTGAAGTGAGCGGCAAGACCGCCCTCGAATGGATTCGCGAATATACAGAGGCCGATGTCCGCTATTATCTGTTGAACACCGACCTGTCAGTAAAAGAAATAGCCGAAGAACTCGGTTTCCCCAACCTCTCGTTCTTCGGCAAGTTCTGTCGCCGCGCCTTCGGAAAGTCACCCAATGACTTCCGAAAACAAATGAAAACAGATGTTTTCTTCCGTTAGCCAGTCGTATCATTCAATTATCTCAAGGATGAAACTGTAGTGGTAGGGTTTGCCAGCATCGATAGTGTACTGAGGTAACGTGCGCTGACCCCATGTGTCGATACCACCCACGCCATGAACATTCAAGTCGATATTGAGGTTGACAAAGCGTCCACGCTGAATTTCATGTGGATGCTTTGCGTATTTCAAATCTTCTTCGCCGTAATCCCATGCACAGATGCAGAGAGGCTGAAGACCGTCAATGCGAAGTGTGTTCTTTTCGTTTCTAATCTTGAACCAGCGTACATCGGTGCGATAGCCGTTGTCCTGCGGACGGATGTATTCAGTCTCGAATTCGCTTAGTGGCATCTTGTAGTGTCCGATGAATGCACTTCGTTTTCGGTCGGGATAGTTTTCCCATGGACCACGACCGTAGTATTCGATGTTGATCATGTCGGCAGGCATACGCATGCGCATTCCTAATTTGGGTATTATGGGACGGTCGGTGTCAGAGGGTCGGTAGTCAACCTCGACCAGAATTCTGCGGTCGCTGATGAGGGTATAGGTCACGGTAACGTCTTTCACTTCGCGCCATACGGCGGTGCGCTGGGCAAAGCCTGCAGCACGTTGATTGTCGTTCTCAGGCTTCCAGAAATAGGGCTCCAGCGGGGCTTGCAGCATCTCCCTGCCATCGACAATCCACGAGGTGAGTTTGTTACCCTCGATGATGATGTTTGATGGCTGATGTATGGTGGCTGATGTCTGAAGTCTTGGGAAGTTGTAGGGAGTGAGCACAAACTGCTCGCTGGCTACAGTAAAGCCTTTCTTTGCCCAAGGTTTATCCTTACGAAGTCGGGCAGCCACGTTCAGCAGACGTTCGCCATCGATGGTGATGGTGTCGTAGGTGATGTCGTATTCGCTGGGATCGGTGAAGCAATCATGGTTGATGATGCTGATACGACCATCAAACTCTCTGACGAACTGCAATGGCTGATAAACATGTTGCACCTCGTAATAATGTGGATGCGGCATGCGGTCGGGAGCCACCAACCCATTGATGCAGAAGGCTCCGTCGTTGGGCTTGTCGCCAAAGTCGCCGCCGTATGCATAAAAACCATCCTTCAGAAGTCCTTGGTCAACCCAGTCCCAGATTGCTGCACCACAGATGCTGCTGTCGGCATAGATGACGTCCCAATATTCCTGGAAGTTACCCATTGAGTTGCCCATCGCATGGGCATATTCGCGCATCATGAAAGGGCGGTCGGTGACCTTGGCTGCCCGTTCGGCAAGAACGGCAGGAGCGAGATAGCCGTCGTCGTAGATGTCAGACTGACTGCGGTCGGTATCGCAGAAGGGCAGGGCAATGGTGTCGAGGGCTACGACGGCATCGCGCATCGCCTTGAGGTTAGGGCCAATGCCACCCTCATTGCCGAGGCTCCAGAAGATGACGCTGGGATGGTTCTTGTCGCGCTGAACGAGGCTGACGGCACGGTCCACGTGGGCATCCTTCCATTCAGGATCCTCGCCCATCACCTTGTTGGCGTAGCCATAGCCGTGGCTCTCCTGATTGGCCTCGTCCATGACGTAGATGCCCCATCGGTCGCACAGTTCGTATAGATATTCGCGGTCGGGATAGTGCGAGGTGCGCAGGAAGTTGATGTTGGCCTGCTTCATCAGTGCGATGTCCTTTTCGTAGGTTGCATCATCGACATAGCGGCCCGTCACAGGATGATGGTCATGCCGGTTCACGCCACGCAGCTTCACGTTCTTGCCATTGAGCTTGAAGACCTCGCCCACGCACTCCACGCGCTTTACGCCGAGATGATAGTCGAAGTGTTCGACCCCCTCCGAACCTCCCCGAGGGGAGACATTCAAGTCGATACTGAACGGATAGAGGTTGGGCTTCTCGGCCGACCATAGGCGAGGGTTGTCCAACAGATACGTGAGTCGGATGCTGGTGGTGTCACCCGCAGCAAGGCTTTTCACCTGTCCATGGATGGTCTTTCTGTCGATGCTGAAAGCCACCATCAGGTTCTTGGCTGTCTTCTTGCTGGTGTTGCACAGGGCGACATTGGCCGTGATTGTTGCCTGCGAGAAGTCGGCATTGGGCACGGCCTCCACCTTATAGTCGGCGATATGCACCAGCGGGCGCACCCACAACTGTACCTCACGGAAGATGCCCGAGAGGCGCCACATGTCCTGACATTCCAGATACGAGCCGTCGCTCCAGCGATACACCTCCACAGCGAGTTTGTTCTTGCCTTCACGAAGATATTTCGTCACATCGAATTCAGCTGGTGACATGGAGTTCTGGCTATACCCAACCTGCTGGCCGTTAATCCACACATAGAAGGCAGAGTGAACACCGCCAAAATGCAGAATCAGATTTTGGGAGAGCATCTCTTTTGTCACATCGACAAATGTCACATACGAGCCCACAGGGTTGCGATTGCCGTAGGCATACCAATCCTTGTCAGGTTCACCAGTGACGCTGGGTTGGTCACGGTGAAAAGGATACTTCATGTTGACATATATCGGTTTGCCGAAGCCCTGCAACTGCCAGTTGCCAGGCACGGTGATATGTTCCCATCCGCTCACATCATACTCTTCACGTTCGAAGCCCATAGGACGAGACTCAGGGTCTTTCGACCAACGGAACAGCCACTGCCCATCGAGCGAAATAATCTCCTTGCAATCTTTCCATTTCGAAGGCAACTGCAACGTGGCATGATACGGCAGTTTGTTGATGCCTAGCACTGCTGGGTTCTCCCAGTCTCTGACTTCTGTCTGTGGCCAGCAGTCATATACCGCAAAGGCTAGCACCATTGCTATAATCTTTTTCTTCATCTTATTTTTATTTTATTGGATAGATCCTGAGATTGTCGAAATAGGGTGTGCTGATGCGGTGCTGCTGCATCGGTGCCATGAGTCCGGCCATCCCCTTTGGGTAACGGTCGGACTTTGCTTGTACCACCTGACAGCCATCGACAACCCCCGTAATCGTATCGCCCTCGAAGCGTAATTTCAGGTTGTGCCAATGATGAGGGGCGATGCCTTCTATCTGTGCAGAAGCCAATACGTATTCGCCTCCCACCTCAACATCTTTGCGGGCGAGGATAGCTTCCTGCTGCTCCTTATCACCAATGAGTTCCTTCTGATTGAGTTTGCCACGAGTAATGACGAGCGTACACTGTCCTTGGTCATTGAGTTTCAGATAATAGCCCTTCGCCCAAATGCCATAGCCAGAACCAACATCGTAGATACGCCCCATGATGGCGGCCTCGTCCTGTGGATTCAGATAGACATCGGCACTCACCTCGTAATCACGCCAAGCGGAGTCGCCAAGAATGGTGTAGTGATGCCACTCTGGTGCCCAACTAAGGGTGTGGGAGGCAACGACCTGACGGAGGCAGAGTCCCTTTCGATCGGGACGTTCCACAAGTTCAAAGGCACCGATAGTGTCGGCGGTATAGTGCGGCAGGTAGCCACATGCATCAGGCTGATATGCATCAAAGTTGTCTTCGTAGGGCAAGGGGAATGGCTTAGAGGCAGGGATGTCTGTAAACGAGCCTTTCTGCTGATCTGTCGTGGTGGAGAGCGAATAGACGGCGTTAGGCTCTAATGTGATGGTAAAGCTGCCACCCTTGGGCTTGATGTCTGCCTGTCTCATGAACTGCTGCTGCTCAGTGCTGCGCCACACGCACAGACGGCCCTTGCTAAGACCTTTGGCGACCTTAACCTTTATGGTCTGTTCTTCTGTGGCATCCTTGGTTTCGATGATGATACTATAGTCGCCCGTTGCAGGATTTTTCAAGGTAACCATTGTGCCACCGCCATCCAGCGTCTGACACCCATTGTCCACATACTGCCAACCTACCTCCGTGAACTGCCCGTAGTGGGCATAGCCCCAGAGGTTTTCACGAACGGTATAATGTCCGCTCCAGGGCTCCCACGCCAGCACCATTGCGGGGTCATGGCTGTAAGGTTCTAAGGGATAGATGCCAGCGATGTCGTACCAGTTGACCACCTTCGTCGCCCCGCTCACGATGTAGTTCTCGTTGAAGCACTTCACGATGCTGATTAGGCAGTCGAAGCCTTTGCGATAGACGTGATCCTCTGAGTTCCAGATGGGTTTTCCCATCGCTTCTGCCATCTCGCGCTGCTCCATTGTCAGGGGTATCTCGCTGAATGTATGGGCACTGACAACATCAATGGCATCACGGAGTTCGGCATCGTTCTGCATATCACGCAGGAAATCCATCTTACCACCACCCCAGTTGTCGAAAGCATGCAGTTTCACGTTTGGGAAGCCGCGCTCATTCATCGTGCGGCGTAGCTTCTTGGCGAAGTCGTAGTTGCAGCCCTTCTCGTTGTGACTACCGATGGCATCGAGCTCCAATCCATAGACCTCACGCAGCCCCTGCAACCACGACACATAATAATCTGCCATATCCTGCGACCAGAAGCTGCCCACCCAAGCAGGTGCGCTCCACGCCGTCGCATCGAGCGACAATTTGGGGTTACGCCGCTTGGCCTCGCTCATCACCCACCACATATAACCGCGATGATAGTTGCAGTCACCGCAGTAATGACTGTGCGAGGGCATCGAACCCTGTGTGGAGTTGCCGTCACCAGGAATCTCTACCAGCAGCGTGCTCACCGAGGCTCCGAACTTTGGCTTATACACCAGATCCATAATTTCCGAGCGCTGCTTCTCTGGATAGTCTTTCAGCAGCACCGACGTGGCACCGCCACCATTCACGATGCCGATGCCGTCGAAGGTTTTCCCCGGTGATTGGCCACAGATTCGGATGATCTGAGGCTTTGCTTTCAGACCGTATTGATTGAAGAACCGAAACACATCAGGCAGAATCATGGGAACCATCTGTCCGTGGTCACCATCCACCTCCTTGTATTGATAGTTGAGACCATATTGCTCAGCGAAGTTACGCAAATCACGGCTCGACTGTAGCGAGGCTCCAGCACGGGTACCTTCGCTGATGAATATCGGCATCTGTTTTATGCGCTCCCAAGGATATCCGTCTCTGGTGACAAAGGGACCGGACATCGGAGCCAGCGCCTGCCAATAGTCGGCATACTTCGCACCGAGATACCAGGTGCCGCCACTACCCATCGAGTGACCGCAGAGGAACATGCGACCACGGTCAACGGGGTAGTTCTTCAGCACAATCTCCAACACGTTGATGACATCCTGCTCGCTCAGTTCCTGCTCACGTATCAGCTCTGGGGTGTTGCGCTTTGCCAGCACCTCCTGTGTCTCTTTGTCCTTGCCAAACCCTGCAGGCAATAGCAAGCGATTACCGTATGACGAATGTGCCCCCATTGGCGAAACAAGAAGAAAGCCATGCTCATCAGCCAGCCGCACCATCAGCTTGTCGTTCTCGTCCAAATAGGAGCTTTCTGTGTTCCATCCACCATGAAGGAACATCACCAGCGGCAGTTTCTTCTTTCCGTCCCAGTCATGAGGCACACATACCCTGAAGGGCATCTCCTCGCCCAGTTCCTCAAAGAAGTAGGCACACTTCTTGTCGCGTCCCTCTTCCCAAGTCTGCAAGATCTTCACCTCCGCGTTTCTCGCCGTCTTACATGCCTGTTTCATCACAGACATAGCGTCTGTGGGTGTGCCAAAGACAATGGTTTGCGCCCCTGCTGACAAAAAAGTCAGTCCTATCATAGCGCTGATCACCCATTTTGCTTTTATCATATGATGATTTTATTTGATAATTATCTTCTTACCATTCTTAATATAAATACCAGGACGGAGTGAGTTCTTCGTGAGCGAAGCGTCTCCTGATGTCGCCGAGCGGCTAGTGTTATAGCGATGGCCATTCAAGTCGTAGATGACAGTGGATTTCGTGCCGTCGGCATTGACAATGCTGATGCCATCGACAACGTTTTCTCCCTTGGCGAAGACGGGCAGCAGAGTCACGATGTCATCGGGCATGGTGAAGGTTAGTCGTGAGTTACCGTTGGAAAGCGTCTCAAGACTGATATTAGTTCCCATGGTGAAGTTTACTCCGTTGATGACGCGCAGTTCCTTCAGTCCGTAGCCGCTGTTGGCCTCGATGCTAAGCGTGACGGTTTGCCCTTCTACAGCCTCAGTGACATCAGCGGTCACTGAGCCGTAGTTGGCCTTGCGCACGAATATCTGATACTTCTCGGACTCCACGTCGGCAGGGGTGTAGATGATCTGGTCAATGTACATGGAGATGCCACCAGTGTTGGTGAGCAGCAGGTTATTCTTGCCTGCTTTCAGGGTGGTGGTGAAGGTGGCTTTACGCCAGTCGTTTTTAGCCGTCTTCTCGATGTCGAGCTGGGTAGCGGAGCCGTTGACAGTGACTTTCATCTTTCCAGCCTTCGCGGAATTGCTGTAGCGCACGGAGATGCGGTATTCGCCCTCCTCGCCATCACGGAGTGTGAGCTGGTGGCGCAGGGTGCCGCTGGTGCTGGTATCCATATCGACGAAGCCGTTGCCGGCAAACTCGACGATGTCGGGGAAATAGTTCACATAGGGATTCACGAGCTTGATTTCCTTCACGCTCTTATAGTCCATGTTCTCGGCCTCGATGATGATTTCACCATGATAGAGGGGAGCCTCCCCTAGCCCCTCCAACTGGAGTGGAGCCTTTGCTGGCGCCTCTTTTCGGTCTGTAGCACTGCCTGCGCAGTTAACGGTGATGTAAACGCCGCCCTTGTGTTTCACAGTCAAGGTGTAGGTGGATATTTCGGCATCCCACTGGGCGGTGGCACTACCCGTAGCCAGCAGGCCTTTCTTCATGGTATACGAAGGTTCGGCTGTGGCACCTTTGACGACAATGGTCTCGGCTACAACAGTTGTGGTGTCAGTGCGGAAGTTGTTCAGGTAGAAGTCGATATGGTCGGCATACTCACGCACGATACCACTGCCGAGCATCCCAAGGGTCAATGTCAGCGAGTCACAGGTGTTGTAGAGAAGAGGAACTTTGCCCGTAGCTGTCCGCTTGCTGTTGAGATAGGTGTAGGGCATATAGGTGACGAGTTGGTTCTGCACGCGTGAGACAAAGAGATCGCCCTCTGACAGCACGGGGTATTGTTCGTTGAATACCTTCTGTTTCTTTGCAAAGGTGCTCCAGTTCGACTTTGCCGTAGCACGGTTCAGCTTCACGGGGATGGTCTTGGCCAGCGAGTCGTACAACTCTACGCAAAGAGGAATGGTGCGATAGCGGCCCGTGCTCTTGAAGTAGCAGTTGTTATTCATCCACTGTCCGTCGCCCTTGTTCGTAGGATCATTCTGCTTGTAGAGTCCGTCGAAGAGCGTGCCCCATGTGGCGTACTTATCCTCGTCGCTGCCCGACGTGGTGTTGGCAATGATGGCGATGCGGGTGCTGTCGATCACTTC
The DNA here is from genome assembly GCA_017556145.1 of Prevotella sp. Classification (GTDB taxonomy): domain Bacteria; phylum Bacteroidota; class Bacteroidia; order Bacteroidales; family Bacteroidaceae; genus Prevotella. The sequence continues at coordinate 40,015 of JAFZCU010000174.1, forward strand.
CTTGCGCGTAGGAATATATAAGGTACCGTCAATCACCTTGCGCCACATATCAATCCACGCACCTCGGAACCCCTCATAAGTAGTCCAGTTGCGACGTGTATAGCCGTCGACGGTGCTCTTGTTACTCTCTTTGAAACATTCGTCGGGAATAGTCTCAGGTCCATCCCACACGGCACCACCATTCACACCACACTGCTCCATCGTGGTGCCGATGCCGGCGGCAATGGGATACTTCGCTTTGTTCTGACCAACGGCTTGGTCCATCGCACCACACCAGCCGCAGCGGTCGTAGCGCACACCGTAGTTCTTAGCTAGTCCGCTGATAAAGGGCGAAAATGTCGTGCTCTCTGCATTGTAGAAACACCAGGGTTGGGTGTACTTATACAACCAGAGGATGGCCTCAGGATATGCGCGACAGGCTTTCAGCAGATTGCTGTTGCGCTTCATCATGCCGACAGGACTCAGACCATGGCTCCAGATGTTGCCGCAGAACGAAATGGTAAGGAAGCCACCGTACTCATGTGACATCTTTACCAGATTGGCAAACAGCGCTATCTGTCCTGTCTGCGTAGCTGAGCCCATGTCCGCATCGTCGAAGCCCCAGAATTGCTCGGCGAAATTCCAGCCGAGGAAGTTGGGATAGCGTTTGAAGAAATACTCAAACGTCTCCAGGTCGGTGGTCTGCAAGTGCGTGCGACCGCCCGAAGCTGGCTGACAGGTGAACCACATACCATTCTGCTGGCACACCGAGGCCCATGACTTATACGTCCTCACAGCCGAGCGTGGCATCTTATAGACATTTTTCTCCTTGTCGTATTGGCATGACAGACTCAGGTTCATGCATACCCACGGCTTAATGTCGTCGGGCACCAAGTCGATAATCTTCTGCGGATCGGCTGCATTCCAAACATCGATGTGGATCATCCACAGCGGGTGCTCGTTGTCAATGGGACGGCGTGACTGAGCCCCTATAGGGCTAATGAAAAAATGTAAAAATGAAAGAATAAAAAAGAAGGAGACAATCTGTAATCGTTTCATGTCAACACAAGCTTTTAGTTATTAACGTGGAACCAATCGAAGTCTACGATGCCACCCGTCTTTTTCGTGGCGAAATTGAAGAGCATGAAACGCTGTCCGCAGAAGTCGGGCATATCGTAGTGCATCTGAAGCGTGTCGCCGATGGACTGCCACTGCTTGCCGTCGAGGCTATAGAAGAAGGTGGCCTTGTCGGTGCGGTCGCGGAAATCGTGATCCACACGGAGCCACACCTTTGACTGTGCGAGGGGACGGGTCTCGATATCCATTCCTGCTGCGTCTTTTTGGTCTTTGGCACGATGCATCACGAGCTGTATCTGCCCGTTCTCCTTCTTCACGCCTACAAAGCCATAGCGACGTTGGAAAGATGCCAGACCGGCCCAATCACCGTTTTTCATTTTCGAGACATCCAACAGCGTTTGTCCTGAACAAGTGGGACCGAAAGTGCGCTGGGTGAGTGAGTTGCGGGCATCGCGTATGTTATGTGCCACCGAAGTGGTCTTCAGTCGCAGCCATCCTTTACGCTCGGTCAAGCTCCAACCGCTGTTGTCGGGGATATGATTCCACTGCCAACAGAGTTTCAAACCTGGTTTCCAAGAACCGAAACGACTCTTGCTCTTCTTCGGCTTCCACACATTGAACTCATCGCTCTGCACGATATTCATTCCTTTGGATGCAGGCAGATTGACACAATAGGGTGTGGTCATGTTGCGCCCTGCGGGCAATTTGTCGGTGGTTCCATTACCCACGACTGGCCATCCGTCTGTGCTCCACGTCATGGGCAACCAGATGGGCATACGGCCCACAGAACCGTAGTCCTTGAAGAGAAAACACCACCATTGTCCCTCGGGGGTCTGGACAATGCCGCCCTGACCAATGCCGTTGGTCTGCATCACCACATTACCCTGTTCATCAACCATCTCGCCTCCAAACACCATGTGGCTTTCCCACTGACCACTCTTTAGGTCCTTGGTACGCCACACGATCTCCTGACGCTGTCCGTCGCAGCCCTGAATCATGAAGATATAATAGTAGTCGCCAATCTTGTAGCCATGATAGCCCTCGGCACGCAGTCCGCGGGCAGGTTTCTCAAGGTTGGCGTAGTCGAGCACTTTTTCGCGTGGGCTGACAGTCACATTCCAGTCCTTGTCAACAGAAATCTCACGTAGGTACATCGCATTGTCGGAGAAGGTGTCGGCAGGATGCAGTACGTATTTCTTCATGCCTGAGCCAGTGTCCTCGAAAAGCAAGCCAGGGTCATAACACTTGTCGGTAGTTGAACAATGCCACTTGCCGTGCTCGATATCATCGGTCACGTAGAAGTAAGTCTTGCCCGTCGTGTTGCAGGTCATGATCATGTAGAACATCTTCTCATAGGGGTCATAGCGCAGGTTAGCCGCCCACGAACCTTGCGAGTAGTCGCTCTGTCCGTTCAAAAGACGGAACTTATCGCCCGCATCAATCTCGTCATAAGCATAGTTGATAATCTCCCAGTTCACCAAGTCTTTCGACTTCATGATGCCGCAGCCTGGCGAAAAATGCATCGTGGTGGAGACCATATAGTAGGTATCTTCCACGCGAATGATGTCGAGGTCGGGCACATCGGCGAAGATCATGGGATTTTCAAACTGTGGCGACTGTGCCTTCACGCTCAGCGCGGCACTTCCGAAATAGCTGTAATGGTTGTTATCGGGATTGACCACAATCTGCTCGACGACGATTTCGGGGTCAATCATGACGATTTTTAGCGTGTGCTTGCCATCAGTAATACCCTCAAAGGTGGCATCAAGCCAACGGAGATTATCAAACACTTCATCACGACGGGGCAGCTGACGGCCTTGCCAGAAACCGCTCAGAGCCAAACGACTGCGTTGTGGCAGTGGTTTTAAGACCTTGGAACGAGCAAGGTTCTGAGGATTATACTCCGAGAAGGTATCAACGATGCCACGACGGGCGTCGATGGTCTGCATAGGCAGGTCGTCAATTTGAATACCAATACGGAGTCCACGGGCAGGATAGATGTCCTGCGTGGGCAATATTCCTATCGCAATCTTACCCTCAGAGGTTAAGTCTATATCATATTCCAGCGTCGCACCGCTGTTCTGGGTGAGAACATTGCTACTTCCCATGCAACCCTTGCCGCGTCCAAGGTCGGGTAGGAACATCCAAGTAGCATTGTTTCCGCCTGTCTTACGAGAGAACTGGTAGGCAGGGATGGAATATTCTTTGGTAGCAGGTTGGTCTTGCAGGGCATAGTCCACGTTGAAGTCCAGTGAGCCTTGACGAGGATCCTCAATCGGAGCTTTCTCCTTGAAGCCTTCTCGAATGGCTTGACGAGAGAGCAGCATGGGGTTGATATTGTCCTTAGGCATATACCACTGCGTATAGCCGATGTGCTTATCCTGCATCATCTTGCTCCACTTTCCATTGGCAATTTTGTGATAATAGTCGCTGAGTTGTTGGTCACGAGCCATTAGCTGGTCGATGAGATTGGAATTGCCACGGGTGGCAGCATTGTAAATCTGAGCCACACCTGCACTGGCCATCACGGGGTAATATACCAACTGGTAGTAGGCATCCTGTGCCTCTGCGGGAATCTTCATTCGCAGTGCCTCGGCACGGGCAGCGAGCGAGAGCCACAGGCTATCAGTATAAGCCATCTCCTCCTTGTTGAATATACCCGGCACCTGTGATTCGGCCTTGCGCCACAGGTTGTATTTTGTGTATTTGGCCATGAGGTCAGCTGCTTCCTTTGCATGCTCTGCACCAAAAGCATTCGCCGCAAAGCCTTCCAGCCAAGCCTGCTCATCGCCCGCCTTCACGACTTCAGGATTCCACGCATAGTGCATGATGAAGTCGATGGGCACCTCTTTGGGTTTCAAGTCGCCCACGTTGATGATCCAGATGCGGTCGATGCCTGTCTGATAGGCCAGGTTCAACTGTTCGCGCAGTTTGGGGATGGTTGTCGTGTTCACCCAGCGGTCGTTCCAGGGACCACCGTTCATATCGATATGATAGTAGAGGCCAAGTCCGCCCTTGCGTTTGCGTTCGAAATCCCGACCGATGCGTCGGATATAGCCCCAGTTGTTGTCGCAGAGCAGCAACGTCACATCGTCGGGCACGGTGAAACCCGCATCATAATAGCGCTGCACCTCCGTAAAAATGGCCCAAAGCTGCGGCACAGCATCCTCGCGTCCATACACTTTCTTTATAATAGAACGCTGACCCTTGATGACTTCAGTAAGCGTCTTCATATTATCCTCGTCATCGCCCTTGCCCATTGCCACGTCGCCGTCGCCGCGCATACCGATGGTCACAAGGTTGTCGTATGCCTTGTTGCGCTGCATGCCATCAAGAAAGAACTGGTCCAGTCGCTCCTTGTTAACACTATAGTCCCATGGGCCAATCTCTTCCTTGCGGGTTACATACTCACGGTGTGCCCGCATCATCGGTTCGTGGTGCGAAGTACCCATCACAATGCCGTATTCATCGGCCAGACGCGGACTCTCAGGATCATCCTCATTGAAGCGGCTTCCCCACATCGCAGGCCACAGATAGTTGGCTTTCAGACGCAGCAGCAGTTCGAACATGTGAGCGTACACCTTTGAGTTGATACCGCCAAAATGCTCTGTGGCCCAATCGCCGAACGACGGCCACTCGTCGTTGATAAAGATTCCGCGATATTTCACCTTTGGTGAAGGCTGTACAAACCGGCCATCCTTCCAATAGATCTCATCCTGATGCTTCACGGGCACATCGGCCCACCAATACCAAGGCGACACACCGATGCGCTGCGAAATCTCGTAAATACCATAGATTGTACCACGCTTATCGCTTCCAGCCACCACAAGGTCTCCATCAACTATGTCGATAACAAACGATTCCCACTGGCCCTTTACCTTGCTCACATTGAGTTTCTTCTGCTTTACCAGTTTGTCAATCATGCGGCTTTTCCCAATCGTTCCTACAAAGATACGAGAATAATTATCCATTATCAATTTCCCATTCTTGCGTCCCTTCGGTAGCAAGCGAGCAGAGCTCGAGTGAACCATTGTAAGTTCTGCAGCTGTACCGCAGACCTTGCCCACATCATCGCCCAGATCATTGGCTGCGCGAATCACGCCTTTCCAATCTTGCTCGTCAACTACAATTGCCGCCGTTTTACCATCTTTGGCAATACAAAATGTTCCTTGTGCAATCGTATTCATCACCATGATGAACAGCGCCATGCTTACTGTCAGAATCCGTTTCATACTATGCATTTTTGTTTCACGGTTGCAAAGGTACAATAAAAAACATGCAACGACCATAGAATTTCGTTGCATGTTCTTTGAAAAATGTTTCAAACAGATGTGATTACTTCACAATCACCTTTTCTGTCTGGATAGAGCCATCGCTCATCACCTTCTTGACAATCGTGATGCCCTTCTGGGCTTTGCTCAGACGACGACCGTTGACGTCAAAGAGCTGGATAGCACGAACTTTAGCGACAAGTGTACCATCGAGTGTCTCGATACCAGTGTTGATATCCTCAAGAGCCTTAGCATAGTCGAACCCTGTGGCTGCAGAAACCAGAGTCAACTCAAGGTCGTTGAGTGCGAACCATGTGTTCTGACCACTGCTCCTGACACCAATGACAGCCTTACCGTCAATAATGGTAATCTCTTGGCTGGTAATGCGGTTGCTTTCTGTGGCACCCCAAGACATACCGTTTGACTTGACAGGTGTCTGGTTGTCGTATTCGCCCTCGGCAGTAGCGGAGGTGTTCACAAATACAAACTCCTGCGGGAAGATCTTCTCTCGGGCATCAGCCAGTTGCAGTGCGGTCTTTTCCTCTTCGGTAGCCTCATCAGGCGTGTCCTCAGGCAGCGTCCCGAAGCCCTTGAAGTCGCTGTCACCACGACGTTCACCCATAAAGGCTGTCAGCTGATAAACACCTGCTGGCAGGTCAGTAATTGTCTGCGTGAAGGTGACATTCCCCTGACTTGTAATAGCCTCGTCGGCAGGAACTTCGTCAGTTGCAAGGTGCGTACCGCCACCATTCGTGTACCAGAGATCACCGAGGGCACCCTCACCCAGATTGGTCAGTGTCCAACCGGGAGCGGCATTCACATCTTGCTTGCTGGCCTTGGTAACATAGATATTCGGATTCTTGACGAATACACTGAAATCGTATGTCATATCATCAGCAAACATCGTGTTGTAATTAGCATAGAACGCCTTGGTTGTGTGAATTTTCAGCGCCTCAGCAACAGAGTCGTCATCGCCAAGTGCCTTGCCGGCTTCGATAAGCAGGGCATCGTCTTCACTAACACCCATAGCCTTCAGATTTTCAATACCGCGACGGATACGCTCGTTGAGAGCTGCATAACCAGTCGTATTATTCTGAGAGGCACCTTCAGTAAACATACCTGCCAAGGTAATGGCCTTATTCATTTCGTCAATACCGGCCTTCAATGCATTGTCGTTGGTAATGAGTTTCGGCGCAACAACTTCGGTTTCGACATCATCAACAATTTCAGTCCTGACATCAGCATACTTGTCGAAGATGGCCTTTACCTCAGCATAGGCAGCTGTAGCAGCAAACTTAGAGTCGGCCTTCGGCAATTTGGCATAAAGCTGAGCAGGCAGTGCGTCGAAGTCGTCACACAACTTCTTATGAGCCGTCACCGCATCGGCAGCATCCTTCAGAGCCGCAGTAGCAGCAGCAAATTCAGAAGGCTGGCAAAGCGTCTCGGTAGTATATTTCGTGACAAGGTTGTCGAGTGCTGTGAATGCCTCGCCTGCATAACGCTCTGTTGCATTGTTGTCGCGAACAGCTGTGGCATCGTCCAATGCCTGTTTCAGGCCCTGCGTCATTTCGATACCCATCACGTTGGGAATGTACTGCACCTTGATATTACCAATGGCCAGACCATCTTCCCATCCGTTAGGATTACCCTCCAGATTACAGGGGAAGAACTTCAGAATATAGTTACCGGGGGTCTGAACGGTGAATTCCATATCCAAATGCGTGCACTCTCCCTTGTCATAGTACACTTCGGTAGCCTTCAGCGCCTCAGCAATGACCTCTTCGGTTTCTTCAGACACCACCTGAACCTTCAGGGCACGCTCTCCCGTACGGTCCCAACGTGCAAAGTCTGCCATCAAGTGGTATGTCTTAGCTTCAAGCGTCAGTTTCTGGTCGTTCATACCATAGTAGGCGTAACCCATGTTGCCTTCATTACCGCGTGAACATACGTACAACACATGCGTTGCAAAGCTATTAGATGTTTCAATAACACGGCAGCCGCCCCATGTGCCACCTATACCCGAACGCGGTTCACCATCATTGTCAACAATCCAGGCAGCGGGAACAGAGCCATTGCCACCCTCAGCAAAGCCGTCGGTCATCAGGGTCTCAACTGTCTCATCGCTTTCTACAGTACCGAAACTATACTTGAGGGTTTCCTCACCAACTTCTCCAAAGAAGTCCTGCTCGGCCTTGATATTGGTAAGCTTAATCTCATGGATGCCTGGTGTCAGATCACCACCAGTACGTGTCAAAGTGAATTCCTTTGCGAATCCCTCAGCAGGAGCAATCGTCATAGCCTTACCGTCGAAAGCAGCTTTCATCTCAGCTGCATTCACATTGCCAGAGAACTGCACTTTGAACTCTGTCATGCCGACAGGCAGGTTAATAGAACCCTTCTCAGGAACAGCAGCCACCACAGTCGGCAACTTGGCCTGATTGGTATACTCATTGCCAAGTTCGGCTTCATACTGGGCCTCTACATCTATGACATCAGGTACGACAATACCGTCAAAGCGACCTCCCTCGAATATCAGCTGTTGTGCAGCGTCGGCTGGGTTAAAGAACGAAGCCTTTACAACATCCGTTTCTTCTGCGGCGTCATTCACATCATCTATAAACAAGAACACACGCGCATCATTATTATACATGTATGCTTCAACAGAGATCAGTTTAACCTCTTTGCCGTTAACCGCAACCTTTCCGCACTCATTGGGAAGGATGAGACGTTCTTTGTCGCCAAGGATTTTTTTCAGGTTAGTGTTAGAGCCAAGATTGATGCTTACCACATCAGCCTCAAATCCGGCAGTAATGCCATCCGACGGATCATAAACCTTGCCAGAGCCCTTCACAGAGCCTTCCAATTCAACGTTACCGAATCTAAGCGATGAAGCACCCCAGCCCACCTTGATACAGTTCACGTGGAAGTATTCCAAGTCGAGTGCCTCGACGTCAAGCTCAGCTGTACCGTCGTCGCCGATGGTTACACGCTGTTCTGGCACGGCATGTCCGTGAGGGTCAGAATCACCCTCTTCAGGTGCTTGGCGGTTGTAGAGCACACGGAAGGTCAGTCCCTTCTCTCCCGTAAAATACATCTTCTTGGTTCCTGTCAGGTCTGCATACCATTGCCAGATAACGTGAGTGTTACCATAGATCACCTCACCGCCACTGACATTCTTGAAGTAGCCTACTTCACACCCAAACTCCTCACCAGAAGCCCAGTCTCTGTCCTCTTCTTCTGTAATTTCTACGGCATCTGTGCCAGCTGTCGTCCATGCCTTAAACATCTCTGCCTCCAGTTCTACACGGCCATTATCGCTGATGAGACTCAACTTGTCGACCGTTACATCCTGCCAGTTAGCACCCTTGATGGCATGCAGATGGGCATAGCCTTTGTCGGCAACCAACTGTTTCAGATCGACAGTTAATACATTGCCCTCGAGTTTGAAGTATTTGCCCGACCATGTTCCTTCGCCACCTTTAGGATATTCTATCAGGTGCGAGTTGGCTTCGTCGGCATTCCACTGGCCATCATTCTGATCACGGTTCAGCATGGGTCGTGGTGTA
>JAFZCU010000028.1 GCA_017556145.1 Prevotella sp.
AAAACATTGGTTGGTACTCTTATTTCGGCAAAATATCACAATCTGTTATTTCCCGAAACTTGTTATTCTCTTATTGGATTTACTGCAAAGAAAAAGAATATATATGTTGTCTTGGGGCAGAATAGAGTTAGAGGTACAATAGTAGGCGTAAAAAGAGTTTGTGCTTACTTTGAACAAAGAGGTTACACAGTCTATGAACTTGGTGCAGCAGTTTCTAAAGATGGACTTCTCGCTTTCGGAATTACGGGAACGGATGCCGTTGAACACGATGGTAACATTTATGTCATGGACTGTTATGTATATATGTTATGATTTAAAAAGAAGAACGAACTATAAAAAGACACGTTATGAAGATAGAACAGAAGAATTTAGAAGATAGCACAGCCGAGTTACAACAATGGATTGGCAGGCTGAGCAAACTGTCAGACCGTGACGAAGGGGAATGGAGATCATATTTCCTCAGAAACAAGATATGGTTTGAAGATATTGAAACCATCGGCTATTATATGCTGGAGTCACATGAAAGCGCCGTATATAAAGGCTATTCGGAGAAAGAAGTCTTTAAAGTCAAACAATGCGGTATGTATAATACGTATATAGGCGCAAAGAGTTTCATTGACACCCTAAAAAGTGCATTATGGCATAACATATTGTTTCCTGAGACATATTACACCCTTGTAGGCTTTATGTCGTATGGAAATGGAATCAGAGTCATATTAAGGCAGGGTTATGTCAAGGGCGAAAAAGCAACCACTGTGCAAATAAAAGAGTTCCTAACTGCAAACGGATTCGTTTCAGTTGTTAAAACGGCTAAAGGATTGAGTGCCAGTAAAGACGATTTGAACGTAATAGACATTCACGAAGATAACGCTATTGTTGTCGATGGGCAAGTACGCGTTATCGACTGCCAAATATTTCAGAACAAATAATAGTTACGACTATGATTATAAGAAAACAGAATATTCAGAAATCGAGTGAAGAGGTATCTATGCAGGTATCTTTTACTGAGGCAGACGTGAAGAAAGCAATGAAAGACTACTACGCAAAGTTTGCCGAGACTTGCGGCAATACGTATGCCAAGAATACACCGCATACCGAGTTAGACCTTTTACAGTTCTTTGAGCGTTATATGTTCAATAACTTTGTGCAGAAATATCGTGAGCAACTATCCGCATGGGCTTTCGCAATGGCTCTTAGACATAAATTCATTCTTTCGAGCCAAGATGATGAAGAATCCAAAAAATTCTATTTCCTTTCGGAAAAGTTAAGTGCAAAAGTAGGCAGACCGCGACTGATTGATGATGATGATTGATTCTAACGCGCACGCGCACGTTGGAGGCGGCTCTGTCAAGAGAGAGTCACAAAAACTTGCAAAAATTGATAGATTCCGAAAAATAATTCTTACCTTTGCAAACGAATTTTGCTGACCGCTACTGTCCGTGATGGATGGGGCGGTTTTTTCTTGATACAATTTTGATACCTTTTTGATACTTTTTTTCTTAATATCGCCGAAGATTGGCAAATCATTGAAAAAGGCAAAAACTCAAAAAACCCCATAAATAGGGCATTTCAGAGTATTTCGATATTTTTTAAGATTAAATAACATAGACCGAATCCAAGTGTCGACACAGAAGATGGCAGCCAATAGGTTGCCATCTTTCTTTTTGTCAGAAACTCTCCAGCCAAGCCTTGAGTTCAAAAATCATCTCGTAGTGGAAGGCAAATGTCTCCCGATAGCCCCAGCCGTGACCACCCGTAGGATAGATATGGATGGAAGCCGGCACATCGTGCTTGTAGAGCTGCTGGTAGTAGTTAAAGCCATTAGCAGCAGGCACAGCCTTGTCATCGTCGCTGAGGGCCAGGAAACAGCGTGACGTCGTGCGATTCACCTGCAGGTCATTGCTATATTCCTGCTCCAGTCTCTTCAACTCCTTCTTTGAGTGGTCCTGACCGAAGAAATTGTCATGTGAGCCCTTATGGGTAAAGCCCGGATCCATGGTAATGACAGGATAGAAGAGAATCTGGAAATCGGGTGCGGCATCGCCTTTTGAATGTGTGGCGATGGTCGATGCCAGATGTCCGCCTGCGGAGAAGCCCATGATACCCACATCCTTATGATTGATGTGCCAATCCACCGCATGGCGACGAACCGTCCTGATGGCCTCTTCCGCATCAGAGATAGGGATATTGAAATTGCCGTGAGGCATGCGGTACTTCAGCACAATCAGCGCAATACCCTTGCTGTTGAAGAATGTCGCCCACTGGTGACCTTCATGGTCCATGGCGAGATGTGAATAGCCTCCGCCAGGACAGCAAACGACCGCACGTCCTGTAGCCTTCTTTGTATCGGGCAGATAAACCGTAAGCTCTGCCTTGTCGTTCTCGTCACCGTTATTATTTGGTGCACCCTTGGGCCATAAGTCCATCTTTGTTCCTTTTTGCGCAAAAGCCGCCATCGACAGTGCGAGCAGCAGCATGGTTGTAATTGTTTTCAGACTTCTCATGATGTTCTTTAATAATTATTTGGCGCAAAGTTAATCATTTTATTTTTATTTTCGTATCTTTGCACGCAGAAAACTAAAACAACAAGCAAAAAATGAGGAAGATTCTGACAATTCTGGCTCTCTCGGCACTGACAATCGGTTCTCAGGCCAAGGTAAGGCTGCCGCATATCATCTGCGACAACATGGTATTGCAGCAGCAGACTGATGCTCGTCTTTGGGGCTGGGCCCAGCCGGGTAAAACGGTGAAAATTACCACATCCTGGAACAATGTGGTTGTCAGCGCAAAGGCAGATAAGAATGGTAAATGGCTGGCTAAGGTGAAGACGCCTAAAGCCTCTTACGACCCTTTGACGATTACCTTTGACGATGGTGAACCATTGACTGTCAGCAACGTGGTGGCAGGAGAAGTATGGGTCTGTGCAGGACAGTCGAATATGGAGATGCCGGTCAAAGGCTTTGGCATGTGTCCTGTCAAGGACTATAATCATTGGATTATCGAATCAGCCAATCATACAGGTGTCCGTTCTGTCAAGATTCCCAGCCAGATGCGTTCAGAACCGCAGGAGGATGCCATCTGCGAATGGCGTGTCTGTTCTCCGCAGACCGTTGGCGAGTTCTCTGCCACTGGGTATTTCTTTGCCCGACAGCTGCATCTGGCATTGGATATTCCCATCGGTCTTATTGAAGCCAATAAAGGAGGTACGCGCGTAGAAAGTTGGCTGACCAAAGAGAACTTGCAGAAATATACCAATGATCCAACGGATTCTGTAGAGATTTGCAAGAAATGGTCACAGTGGGACTATCATCGCAGCCTGCTTTGGGGCAACGGCACCTTTAATCCTATCCTGAACTATACTATTAAGGGGATTCTGTATTATCAGGGCTGTTCGAATGTCGGTGACCCTGGCGACCAGTATTCTGAGCGTATGAAGCTTCTGGTGCAGCAATGGCGCTCGCAGTTCGGATTGGGCGAGATTCCCTTCTATTTCGTACAGATTGCTCCTTGGGCCTATGACGACGGCAATGTGAATGGCATCAGCGGGGCCCTGTTGCGTGAACAGCAGTGGAAGGCTGCTCAAATCATTCCCAACAGCAGTCTGGTGTGTATCAACGACTTGGTTTATCCGTATGAGTTCTCGCAGATTCATCCCACCCAGAAGCAACCCGTAGGCGAGCGTCTGGCCTATACGGCACTCCATAGGGATTACGGCTTCGAGCATGTGCTTTATAGGAGTTCGTCGTTCAAGGATATGACGATTAAGAATGATACCGTGTTTATTCATCTGCAGGACAATTATAATGCCGATGCACCCTTTGAGCAAATGGAAGGTTTTGAGGTTGCTGGCGAGGACAAGGTGTTCCATCCGGCTCAAGCCCGGCACTTCTGGCAGGCTGGTGGCGGATATTGGGACGAAGCCATCATTGTTATATGTCCTGAGGTAAAAAAGCCCGTTGCTGTCCGCTATTGTTTCAAGAATTTCCAAATCGGCAACGTGAAAAACGGGGCAAATCTGCCACTTTTCCCTTTCCGTACAGATCATTGGTAAACTTATGACACATCATCCATTAGAACTTTTCCATTTCTGCCCGAAGTGTGGCAGCAATGACTTCGAGATTCACAATGCCTTGAGCAAGCATTGTAGTAATTGTGGCTTTACTTATTATCAAAACCCCAGGGCCTCAACGGCTGCCTTTATAATCAATGGTAAAGGTGAATTGTTGGTGGCACGTCGAGGAAAGGAGCCCGCTAAGGATACACTCGACCTGCCTGGCGGCTTTGTCGACAATGAGGAGAATGCCGAGCAAGGCATAGTCCGTGAGATTTTCGAAGAGACGGGTCTTCAAATCTGTGCCGACAGTGTAGAGTATCTTTTTTCCATCCCCAACGTCTATCATTACTCAGGAATGGACATCCATACACTCGACTTGTTTTTCCTTTGTCATGTGGAAGGAGACGATGTTGCCGTAGAGGCTGCCGATGATGCAGAAGGACTGGCTTGGGTGCCTTTGCGGGAAGTGTATGTAGAACGCTTCGGACTGCGTTCCATTCGTCAAGCGGTACATCGATTCTTAGTCGAAAAGCGTTAATAAAACTAAAATTCCTCTATATAAATAAGGTGGGAGCGACTTTTTTGCTTACTTTTGCAGCCCGTAAGAAATAAAACGAAGCAAAATATGCAAAAAAACTTAGTAATAGTAGAGTCTCCAGCCAAAGCAAAGACAATCGAGAAGTTTCTTGGAAAAGACTTCAAGGTTATGTCGAGTTATGGGCATATCCGCGACTTGAAAAAGAAAGAACTGAGCATCGACGATAAGTCGCTCGAACCAGAATATGAAATTCCTGCCGAGAAGGCAAAATTGGTAGCCGACCTCAAGTCGAAGGCCGAGAAAGCCGAAAAGGTATGGCTCGCATCCGATGAAGACCGCGAGGGAGAAGCTATCTCATGGCATCTTTGTGAGGTCCTGGGACTTGACGAAGCCAAGACTAACCGTATTGTTTTCCATGAAATCACGAAGCCGGCTATTCTGGAAGCTATCGAGCATCCGCGCCGTTTGGATATGAATCTGGTGAATGCCCAACAAGCCCGTCGTGTCTTAGACCGCTTGGTTGGTTTCAAACTGTCTCCTGTCCTGTGGCGTAAGGTGAAGCCAGCTCTGTCCGCAGGTCGCGTTCAAAGTGTGGCTGTACGTCTCATTGTTGAGCGTGAGCGTGAAATCCAGAATTTCAATAGCGAGACCTTCTATAGCGTCAATGGTATCTTCGCCATCACCAATCCTGATGGTTCTGCTACTGAGGTGAAGGCTGTACTGGGTAGCCGTTTCAAGACTCGCGACGAGGTCATCGCTTTCCTTGAGAAATGCAAAGATGCCACCTTCACCGTCGAGAGCATCAGCAAGAAACCGTTAAAGCGCACGCCTGCCCCTCCATTTACCACGTCGACACTGCAGCAAGAGGCCGCCCGCAAACTGGGCTTCACTGTCAGTCAGACAATGATGCTGGCGCAGCACCTTTACGAAAACGGACGTATTACTTATATGCGTACTGACTCTGTCAACCTGTCGACACTCTGTTTGGGTGCCAGCAAGGAGGAAATCGTCAAGCTTTACGGCCCGGAATACAGCAAGCCCCGTCAGTATCACACCAATTCTAAGGGTGCCCAAGAGGCTCATGAGGCTATCCGTCCAACTTATATGGATCAGGCGGACGTTGATGGCGCCCCTCAGGAAAAGCGTCTCTACGACCTTATCTGGAAGCGCACAGCCGCCAGTCAGATGGCCGATGCGGAGATTGAGAAGACGACAGTCAACATCACCGTCAGTGGAACCGATGAACTTTTCGTCGCTCAAGGTGAAGTGGTCAAGTTCGATGGTTTTATCAAAGTCTATCGCGAGTCTGTTGATGAAGAGGAGGTGCAGGACGAGTTCTCGCACATTCTTCCGCCACTGAACGAGGGTCAGGAACTGACCCGACGCGAGATTTCTGCAACAGAGAGATTTACACAGGGGCCACAGCGCTATACAGAAGCCAGCCTTGTTCATAAGTTGGAAGAGCTCGGTATCGGCCGTCCTTCAACCTATGCCCCCACCATCTCTACCATCCAGCAGCGTGAATACGTACAAAAGGGTGATAAGAAAGGTGAAGAGCGTCAGTATACTGTTGATATTCTGAAAGGCAAACAGATTACAGAGAAAAACCGCAAAGAGATAGTCGGTTCAGAAAAAGGCAAGCTTCTGCCCACAGACATCGGTATGGTGGTAAATGACTTCCTGATGGAGCATTTCCAGGAGATTATGGACTACAACTTTACCGCCAAGGTTGAGCAGGATTTTGATAAGATTGCAGAGGGTGAAGAACAGTGGCAAGAAGTGATGGCGACCTTCTATAAGGGTTTTGAACCTGTTGTGGAAAAGACAATGAACAGCCGTCAGGAGCATAAGGCTGGAGAACGCGAATTGGGTATAGACCCGAGAAGCGGACGTCCAGTATTCGTAAAAATTGGACGTTTTGGACCTGTTGTCCAAATCGGTATTGCAGAAGATAAGGCTAAGCCTCTGTTTGCCCAGCTCCGCAAAGATCAGAGCATGGAGACCATTACATTAGAGGAAGCCATGGAGTTGTTCAGACTACCTCGCATTTTAGGCGAATATGAAGGCTCCCCAGTCACGATTGGTGCAGGACGTTTCGGGCCATATGTATTGCACAACAGAGTCTACACATCCTTGCCCAAGGATGAAGACCCAATGACCATCACTCTCGAGACCGCTATCAATCTCATTCACGAAAAGCGTAAGGAGGAGACACAGAAACATCTGCGTGTCTTTACTGAGGATCCAAAACTTGAGATTCTCAACGGACGTTATGGCCCTTATCTCTCCTACGATGGCAAAAACTATCGTCTGCCTAAGAGCATGCACGAGAAAGCTGCCAAACTGACCTATGAGGAGTGTATGAAGGTGATTGAAGCCACACCTGCCAAGAAAAGCTGATGATACGCATCATCCTCATAGGATACATGGGAGCCGGTAAGACCACCATTGGTAAGGCTCTTGCAAAGGAACTGAACGTTCCGTTCTATGACCTTGACTGGTACATTACCAGTCGTATGCGTAAAACTGTTGCACAAATCTTCGAGGAGCGTGGTGAAGAGGGCTTCCGGGAGATAGAAAAGAATATGCTCCATGAGGTGGCAGAATTTGAGGATGTCATTATCAGCTGTGGTGGAGGAACACCTTGTTTCTTCGACAACATCGACTATATGAACCAGCAGGCGCCGGTCGTCTATCTGAAAGTAGAGCCAGAGACGCTTTATATGCACTTGAAGATGAGCAAGAACGACCGCCCGCTGCTGAGAGGCAAGTCACAGGAGGAACTGATTACGTTTATCCGTGAGCAGTTGAAACAGCGCGAACCCTTCTATATGAAGGCTCGCTATACACTTGATGTCACCCTGATGGATGACTACGGGAAAATCAAGATCAGCGTTGCAAAAATCCGCGAACTATTAAATATTTAAACCAAGCTCAAGACAATTCCGCTTATGAAGAAATGGACTATTGACGATTCCAAGGAACTCTACAACATCAATGGTTGGGGAACCTCCTATTTTGGTATCAACGACAAAGGTGATGTCTATGTCACTCCCTGTAAGAACAGCACGCAAATTGACCTTCGTGAAGTGATGGATGAGTTGGCTCTACGTGATGTCACACCACCTGTGTTGCTCCGTTTCCCTGATATCCTTGACAATCGTATCGAGAAAACGTGGAGTTGTTTTAAGAAAGCCTCAGAGGAATACGAATATAAAGGCGAGAACTATGTGGTTTATCCTATCAAAGTAAACCAAATGCAACCTGTCGTTGAGGAGATTATATCCCACGGTCGTAAATTCAACCTTGGCTTGGAGGCTGGTTCGAAGCCTGAGTTGCATGCCGTCATTGCCATGCAGTGTCAGAGTGATTCCATCATTGTCTGCAACGGCTACAAGGATCAAAGCTATATCGAACTGGCCCTGCTGGCACAGAAGATGGGTAAGCAGATTTTCATCGTGGTGGAAAAGATGAACGAACTGGAGATTATCGCCAGGGAAGCTAAGAAGATGAATATCCGCCCCAATATCGGTATCCGCATCAAACTGGCCTCTTCGGGTTCAGGCAAATGGGAAGAGAGTGGTGGCGATGCCTCGAAGTTCGGACTGACCAGTGCAGAACTGCTTGAGGCTTTGGAGATGCTGGACAAGAAAGGTATGCGCGACTGCCTGCGACTGATCCATTTCCATATCGGCTCGCAGATTACCAAGATTCGCCGTATCCAGACCGCACTCCGCGAAGCCTCGCAATTCTATATCCAACTGCATAAGATGGGCTACAATGTAGACTTCGTTGATTGTGGTGGTGGCCTTGGTGTCGATTACGACGGCACCCGTTCTCCTTCGAGTGAAAGTTCTGTGAACTACTCTATTCAGGAATATGTTAATGACTGTATCTACACCTTTGTAGATGCTGCCAATAAAAACGATCTGCCTCATCCTAATATCATCACGGAAAGTGGCCGTTCACTGGCTGCACACCATTCGGTACTTGTCATAGATGTGCTCGAAACAGCCTCATTGCCAGAGATGCCTGAGGAGTTTGAGCCTGATGAGAATTCTCATCAGTTGGTAAAGGATCTTTATGAGATTTGGGATAATCTCTCTCCTCGTAATGTGCTTGAAGACTGGCATGATGCAGAGCAAATCCGCGAAGAAGTGCTCGATTTGTTCTCGCATGGTATCGTGGATTTGAAGACACGAGCCGAAGTGGAAGCGATGTATTGGAGCGTCTGTCATGAGATTCATGCCCTTGCCAAGAGTCTGAAGCATATCCCTGAGGAGTTGATGAAGATCGACAAACTTCTGGCAGACAAGTACTTCTGTAATTTCTCACTCTTCCAGAGCCTCAGCGACTCATGGGCTATCGACCAGGTATTCCCCATCATGCCCATTCAGCGCCTTGATGAACGCCCCACTCGCAATGCGACCATTCAGGATATCACCTGCGACAGCGATGGTAAGATTGCCAATTTCACTACTAATCGTCACAACACTCACTCACTGCCCGTTCATGCCTTGAAAAAGAATGAGCCCTATTACCTGGGCGTGTTCCTCGTGGGTGCTTATCAGGAAATCTTGGGCGACATGCACAATCTCTTTGGCGACACCAATGCCGTGCATATCTCTGAAAAGGACGGCTCCTACCACATCGATCAGATTATTGACGGTGAGACGGTGGAAGAAGTACTCGAATATGTACAGTATAATCCCAAGAAGCTTGTACGCCAACTTGAAGTATGGGTGGCTAAGAGTGTAAAGCAGGGAAAGATTACGCTTGATGAGGGTAAGGAGTTCCTCAGCAACTACCGCTCAGGCCTCTATGGTTATACCTATTTGGAGTGAACAGTGAATAGTGATGAAGGAGAAACTGACGATTGTAAAAGTAGGTGGCGCTGTGGTGGAAGACGAAACCCAGCTCTCACAGTTACTTAAGGACTTCAGCGCCATTGAAGGCCGTAAGGTACTCGTTCACGGTGGAGGTCGTAAGGCAACGAAGGTGGCAGAAACCCTTGGCATCGAGTCGAAGATGGTGGGCGGTCGTCGCATCACCGATGCCGATATGCTCAGTGTGGTCACCATGGTCTATGGTGGTTTGGTTAACAAGAATCTCGTGGCCCGACTTCAGGCTAATGGTGTGAATGCCCTGGGTCTTACAGGTGCTGATATGGATGTGATCCGCTCACACAAGCGCCCCATCAAGGACGGTATCGATTTCGGCTTCGTGGGAGATGTCGACAAGGCCAATGGTCAGATGCTCAGCAAACTCATCGAGGAAGGCATCACTCCCGTGATGGCTCCTTTGACTCACGATGGACAAGGCAATATCCTCAATACCAATGCCGATACCATTGCCAGCGAGACAGCCAAGGCCCTCGCTCCTTTTTACGATGTCACACTGATATTCAGTTTTGAGAAAAAAGGTGTCTTGCGCAATCCCGATGATGACGACTCGGTTATCCCTTCCATCACGCGCGCGGACTTTATTAAATATAAGGCAGACGGCACTATCAGCGGCGGCATGCTTCCTAAGATAGAAAATGCTTTAGGTGCTATCGACAGTGGTGTCTCGCGTGTCATCATCACTCTTGCCACTGCCCTCGACGGACAAAGCGGTACTATCATTCAACAATAAGGCGAATAATTATTTCGCCTTTTTTTGTAACTTTCGCATTTCTCAATCGTCATTACTATTAGAGAGGATGAAAAAAATCAGTTTCCGGAACGACGTGTTGCCACTGAAGAACGAACTCTTCCGGCTCGCCCTCCGTATCACTCTCAACCGAGCGGAGGCAGAGGATGTCGTACAGGAAACGATGATAAAGGTCTGGAACAGGCGGGACCGATGGAGCGAGATTGAGAGTATCGAAGCCTTCTGCCTCACCATCTGCCGCAACATCTCGCTCGACAAGATGAAGAAGGCGGAAAACCAGAACCAAAGCTTAAATGAGGGTCATGATGCACCCGACTTTAGTTACGCATCCAATCCAGAGGAGCAGGCTATGCAACGCGATCGCATCCAACTGATACGCCAGCTCATCGATCATCTGCCTGAGAAACAGCGTAGTTGTATGCAGTTGCGTGACTTCGAAGGCAAAAGTTATAAAGAGATAGCACAGGTGTTAGGCATCAGCGAGGAACAAGTAAAAATAAACATCTTCCGAGCTCGCCAGACCATCAAGCAAAAATTCATAGAAACAGAGGATTATGGATTATAAATACATCGAACAGCTCTTGGAGCGTTATTGGGAAGGTGAGACGACCCTGCAGGAAGAGTCTATTCTTCGGGCCTTCTTCAGTCAGGATGATGTTCCTGCCTGCCTGATGAAGTACAAGCCCCTCTTCGACTGTGGATTGCAGGGAGAGACCTTGGGTGATGATTTCGATGCCCGTATCCTCAGTTGCATTGGCATGGAAGAGCCGAAGGCCAGGATCATTACGTTGGCCTCACGTCTGAAGCCGCTATTCAAGGCTGCAGCCATTGTGGCCATCCTTCTGACGATAGGTAATGCTGCACAGGCACCTTGGAATTACGGATGGGACAATCCGCAAGACGAATATGCCAAATTTCGTCAGCAGCAGGTTGACACCGTTAATGTCCTAAGCCCTGTCCAGGCTGAAAATGTCATAGATTCCATAGTGACGCCTAAGCCAGAAGAGTCGTCTTACATTGAATAATTATTCTATGCTTTCTCTATAATAATCTAAACACATTATTAAAACAAGGAAACTGTGAAGTTTCCATTCTCTCAAATTTTCATAACATACTAACGTAGAGAGGGTTGCCAATGAGCAACCCTCCTCTCATTTTTCAGCCTTTCTATTTCTTCATTCGTAGGTTCAGTTGTAAGAGCGATGGTATCAGGATACATAGCGAGAAACCCACTGCCATTAGCACATGCTGTTGACTGCCGAACAAATCAGTGACTGTGAGGTCGGGATTGGGATAAAAGTTATACAACACGTAGGCTATAGTGTTGTTTACCCAATGGAACACCACACCAGGAACGATACTGTCCGTACGGTAATAAAGCCAACCAAGCAACAGACCCACCAGCAGCGTATGGGGAATCTGAGCAGGGTTCATATGAGCGGCACTGAACAAGACCGCAGAAATGACAATAGCCACCCAAGGTCGGCTATTCCACTTTAGCAATGAGCGCAAAATTGCCCCACGAAACACAAGTTCCTCTGCCAATGGTGCAAGTAATCCGACGACAATATAGCCATAGCGGTTACGCAGAATCATATCGAATTCCTCTTCAACGATATTCGGCAGTTCAGGCATCTGTTCCTGAAGCCATGCGGAGGGGATGATAGCTCCCAAGGCTGCCAGCACACACCATACCAGCACTACCCACGGACGCGTCTGAATCCAATGACGAGATACAACGGCCCACTTCTGCCAGAGGAACAATGCCATAGTAACCACACTGAAAAGCATCATCGTCAGGATAGTACCCGTAGCATCTAAGATGGCTCCAGGGCCTTCCCACAATAGATAGATGCCCTGCATAATACCACCTGCCACAAGCTGAATTGCTAAAAAAACAAACCAGTAAATAATAGCATTCTTCATATATGATCATTTATTTGTTATTCATTAATATATGTTCTGTTGCCTGTTTGTCATGTTCCAGCTGTGAAATTAATGCCTCACGGGTGTCAAAGCGCTGTTCAGCCCGCAGACGACTCACAAACTCCACTGTCATCAATTGGCCATAAAGATTTCCGACATCTTTCATAATATGCACCTCCAATGTCTGCTGTTTACCCTCGAAAGTCGGGCGCATACCAATATTCATCATCGCTGGCATCCGATAGCCATCCACAATGGCCCAAACGGCATAGGCCCCGCTGGCAGGAATCAGCTTTTCTTGACTATCCGGCTCCAGATTTGCTGTAGGAAAGCCCAGTTCATGACCGATATGTTCCCCAGGGACCACACGTCCTGAAAGTGTATACCAACGTGTCAGCACATCTGGCATCATTTCCACCCGACCCTCTTCTGCCAACAACTGTCGGATAACTGTAGAGCTGACTGCCATCTGACCGTCCATCATTGCCACATCACCTCGAACCACCTCGATACCAAGCTTCTGGCCATAGCGCACATAATCGTAGAAACTCTCGCTCCTGTCATGACCAAAACGGTTGTCGTAACCTGTCACCAACAGTTCCACAGATAATTGGTCCCGAAGAATATTGCTCATAAAGGCCTCCGCGGAAAGGGCTGCTAATTGATGTGTAAATGGCAGTACGATCACCTCTTCCACTCCAAGTTGTTGCAGACAAGCTGTCTTCTCTTCAAGTGTGGAGAGAATCTGCGGATGGAAAGTCGGATCGAAAAGCTGACGTGGCAGACGGTCAAACGTAACAGCTATCGGCTTCAGACCCCTTTGTCGGGCTTGGCATACCATCATCTGCACAAGCATCTGATGCCCGCGATGCACCCCGTCGAAGCAGCCTATCGTTGTTGCAGAGGGTGTGGAAAGATGAGTCTCTGACGATAAAATCATCATTATTGGGTGCAAAGTTACAAAAATATTTGGAGATTTGACGTTTTTAATGTAACTTTGCACACGAAAACGACAGAAATGCCGATTTCACCGGACTTGTAGCTCAGTTGGTTAGAGCAACAGACTCATAATCTGGAGGTCCCAGGTTCAAGCCCTGGCTGGTCCACGAAAAAGGGGTGCGCTTTGAAGTGCACCCCTAAATTGTATTTTGTTGAGACATGGAATCAGAATATCTGATTGAATGTTGGACTCGTATACCAGTCCAGGCATTTTGTGCGGTCCATTGCCCATTCGCCGAAGGAACAGCCAAGGTTCATGTAAGCACCAAATAGGGCACCGTTTTTGTAGAAACCGATGTTCACACCCTCTAAAGGATAACGGAATGAGGCATATGGAATCATTAGTACCCAAGGAAGATTCTTGCTCTTTGTCAGACTATACTCGCGTGTCACTTGAGCCTCCCGGTCCCGATAGCAATGTAACTCCCAGATTGTGCCATAATAGGGGCTCAGGACAAAGGGATCGAACATAGCCGGTGTAAAGTCGTTGATGCTCTGGCCTTCCTTGAAATAAACATGATAGGTTTCCGTGCGGGTAGGAAGGATCATATAGTCGTCACTATATAATTTCGATACATTATATCTCTTCCGTTGGAAAATCTGATTTGTCACCTCCAAGTCATCGCCCATGGCCCAATGGGCATCTTCAAACAGATAAATGACGGCTTCTCCATGACGCCCAGACTGTAACAAACTACTATTCTTAAATAACGGTGAGGCCATTTTCTCCAGAGGCACATTGTAGTGAGAACCACCCAAATCGAAGGAACCTCCCCCTTCAATCGTCACACTATCGATGTCTTCTGCCTTATAGCCAATTAACCGCAGTCCGGCTGCTAATTGTTTCTCGCCCCCTACTGCCGCCAGTTCCACATTGATTATCAAATGACGGCTGTTTACAACCTCACGCGACAGGCGCAAGACCACATCATTATAGTCGTAGTCGCCAGGCTCAGGCATCTCTTCCTCAAAGCAATATACTAGTTTCTGCTGAACGAGACGAGCCTTTGGTGATTTCATTTTGTTAGAAGACTTGACTTTTTCGAAGCTAATCACCGTATTCGTAACAGGGAAATTCACCACCGTATACAGCCCGTTGGCATCCACCAAGGCAGCATATAGATCAGAGATGCGGGTGGGTACAGTGGCTGTCATCATCACTCGTCCGCCATCCTCGATAACGGCCTGTGATAATATCTCGCTGTTGAGTTCTGTCAGTGGGTCATTGGACAGGATAAGTACGGATTTTGCGCCCACATTCGCATCAGCCTGTACGACATAGATATGATCTTGGGTCAGTTCCCACGTATGCGAAGCATCCACACTATCAACTGGCGATGACTCTTTCATATGTTCGTCATAGTCATCCTCATTGAATACATCCTTACTACATGAAGTCAGCAACAGGCCGCCAAGTATGCCCAATGCCATCAAGATTTTTCCAGTGTACTGCATCACAACCATGATTATTCAGTTATTTCGCGCCAAAATTACAAAAATATTCGATAAAACGCGCACAATTTATACCATTTTACAGAATTTAACGATTAAACTGTTGGTTTTTCCCGAAATTTATACTAATTTTGCACCCAAAGAATCGATTATTTATGTTACGTAACAGTAAAAAGCTTATGAGAATGAAGAAGTATTTGATAACAAGCGCGTTGGCTCTTGTCGCTTCAGCCGTTATGACGGGTTGTCATGTCGACGAAGAATTTACCGGCTCCATCGCGGAGCAGAAGGTACAGGCCTACGAGAAGATATTCGAGCAGGAGTTTGGTACCATCGACCCGAATCAGGACTGGGGCTTCGGTGAGGAAAGTGTGCTGGCTAGAACGCGTGCTGCCGGTCTGATGAACTTCACGCGGGGTATCACACGCAGTGGTTCTAATGCCAACGGTAACGAGTGGTGTAAGACCTACTCTAACGTTCCCGCTCCGCTTACCGACGAGCAGATCAAGCGTGTTCGCTTGTACTTCCAATCCAATACATTTACCGGGTCCAATCCCGTCAATTTCAACACGTACTTCGTGCAGCAGGTGTACAAAGGCGGTACCAACCCTGGGCCTGACCCTGAACACCCCAACTCTCCAGAGGTATATCAGGCTGCCAACGGAACCAGTACCATTATTGGCGGCAGCCAAATGGACTACCTCACTGTAGGGACCGACCATCTGCATGTCTACAACTTCAACAATGCCGATGCCGGCGTGTATACTGACATAAAGGACGGTTACACTTACAAAGACAATTATATCCCTTGGACGGAGGAGAGTGCAGCCGCTGCCCACAAGGATTGGGCCAATGCACAGATTGAGAATTTCAATAACTTGAAGGAACACTCCGACAAGATCATGCTAATGGAAGACACGCCTACCACTTGTTTCGGCTATTGGAACTCAAACAACAGTAACGGCCGCAATGATATGTACGTGTGCATCGACGGTGCTACCATTGATGCCTGGGCTGCCACACAGTCGCCCGAGCCCGGTGAGAGCGTGTCAGGACGTTACTTTGTTGGTTTCGACTTTGAGCAGGTGTTTGATGTCAATGCCAAGAATGACGACGGTAGCGATGCCTTTTTTGTATATAATAATGTACGGTATAATTGCGTTTCACAGTCGACAGACAAATATGCTGGAACGATGGAAACACGTACCGATCAGGAGCTCTACATCGACGGTGATGCCACCAAGGGCTTTAACGCCACTACTATCGAGACACTTCTGAATGACGAATACCGTCCTGTTTATGGAAGGAATCTTCGCGAATGGGTAAAGGTTGCCCATCTGGCTGACCACTACTACAGCGACTGGATAGTCGCCATCACCCCCGGTGAGACATGGGGAAGTTCAACAAGCACTGACCCCACTATTCCTATTGAGAATGGCGATGGTGGAAAGGTCTATACCAGAACCACCAAATACTACACGAACGAATTGGTTGATGCTGGCCGCATCTTTTGCGAGGACCTCGGTGTTGTTTCTGCATCCGATATCGACTTCAACGACATTGTGCTCGATGTCTACATCTACAAGAAGACATACTATGTAAAGGTGGAGACCAGCACTGACAATGTTCACTTTACCGTGGTTAGAGATAGGGAAGACCCGAACAGTGCTGCCACTTACGGTGCAGACATCTGGGCCCTGGCGGGCGGTGGAACCATCCCTGTCACTATCAAAGCAGGTAACCAAAACTATAATCTGAAGAACAGCTTCGATCCGACGCTCTCCGACAAGACCATTGTGAATACCGTTGTCGATCCTGATAAGGCTTACGGCAACATCTACGAGAACTTCACCACTGCAAAGAAGTTAAACACCGACCTCATCGACGATGTCAGGAATATCAGCGATGTTGATATCTACGTTAAGTATGGAGGTGACAATAGCGGCTTTATGAAGCTGACGGCCTACAAGGGCGTAGCACCACACAAGCTATGCGTACCTCTCAATACTTTGTGGCCCAGGGAGCGCGTGGAGATCAACAATGCCTACAAAGCTTTCACGATGTACGTAAAGAATCGCGATGCAGAGGGTAACTATATCGGGACAACGACCAACAACAACACTTATGCAGACGGGAAGCCCTACTACAACGACGATTACAAACGCCAGAACAGTGTATGGGAGAACCCCGTTACCGGCTCTGTATACGACAACCCTGTCAGCTATATCCCGCGCCATGATGAGGATGACTGGGTGAGGACCGTGATTACCGAAGGCCCGAAAACAGTCAGCTCTGGTGGAGAAGACGGTTACAAGAGTGGAGAGCCGGTACTTATTCGCAGAAGAGATTAATGTTTAACTCCTAAAATGAGAACAAAGATATGAAGACAAATAATATTTTCAGAATGCTTCTCGTAGCAGCAGCGCTGCTCTTGGGAGCTAACAATGTGAAGGCTGTCGTTGCTGGCCAAATTTGGCCGGATGACGGTGATAGCAACTCGAATAATGATATAGAAATAAGTAATAACAAGTTCACAAATAGATTAACAAATACATCTATTATTAGAGTATATTGTACAGATGTCAGTATTTATTCCTGGCAAATTACCTTTTCTTCAGGAGACCAAACACCTGATTTTTACGATTGGAATGGAGGAACAGACTGGGGTGCAACATGGTATTATACTAAGAATAATCACAGTTCTTATTTGATAAGTGACAATGGTAAACTATATTTTGATCTTAAGTGTGATAACAATACCGTAACAAGACTCACGTCTACTGGATTAAAAATCACTTTCCAAAATCTAATTGTTTCAAATGTTGCAATTATTGAAGCTGACAGCAGAACGCCTGTTACGCTGAGTTTCAGCAATACTTGGAAGGATATTACCGTTGGTGATAATGGAGTGGACGGCCTTGAGCTGATAACAAATCCTTCCGGCCTAAGCGTTACTTATGGGTCAAGTGATGACAATTTTGCTACTGTTGGTACAGACGGCAAGGTGACGGGTGTTGCTCCTGGCATCGCTACTATCACTGCCACCTTTGAAGGTAACACGACCTACAAACCAAACAGCAAATCCTATTATCTCGTTGTGAAACATGCCTTCAGCGGCACTGCCGAAGGTGATCAACTATGGAGCGGGTCTGTCTATTTCGGTGATTGGCAAACGACATACGGCAGTCAAGCCACTATCGACAATACCATCGCTTCGTCCATTCAACAGGGTGATAAACTCCGTTTTTATGGAGCAGTGGAGACGTTACCGAATCGTTTCGATGCCTCATGGCAATTGCAACTTTATAATAATCTTTATAATGATAACAATGCAATTGCACTTAAGGAATCTTATAATTCTGCTGACGACACCAGTCTCAGAGAAAACGGCTATGTTGAGATCGAGGTCACACAGGATATCTATAATAAAATCCAAGGTGGATTCAATATTCAGGGATATAACCTTACTTTATTTAGAGTAACCCGCGTTGAAGTAGTAACCAAGGATGACGTAACTCTCAGCTTTGGTGAAACAATAGCCGCTGCAACTGTAGGAACAAACTTCACCAAGACCGCAACGGCTACTTCGAACGGTGAGAACGTCACTGTGGCCATCAGTTATTCTTCTTCCAACCAAACCGTAGCCACTGTCAATTCAAGCACAGGTGAGGTTACACCCCTAACAGAAGGTACGACGACTATCACCGCTTCATTTGGAGGTGACAACAACTACAATCCAGCTTCAAGCGTAAGCTATACGCTCACTGTTAACGCCGCACCACAGACACCTCAGTATATCACGGTGAATATGGGTTCCTATGAGTGTCGAACCTACGTAACGACCACGAACATTGACTTCTCTCAGTCTGTTGGTATTAAGGGATACTATGCTTCCGGCCTCAATAGTGAAGGCACAGCAGTACAGTTTACAAGGGTTACTGGCGTAGTCCCAGCTTCGGTTCCGCTCTTGCTTCAGAAAATAAGTGGTGCTTTTGAATACAAACTTCGCATTACAGACACAGCAGGAACAAGACCAGATCCTAACTATCTTGTTGCTGGTAAGGGTAGTGCAAGTAGTCTGGGTAATTGGGTAAGCGGCTATAACAATTATGTGCTGACAGTTCATGACGGCCAACTTGTATTTGCTGAAACAAGCAATAATTCAGCCCAAGTGACTGGGGAACACGCCTATCTCCACATTAGCCCAAGTAATGCTAATGCTCGCGGACACCTGATTATGAGCTTCGATGACAGTGAAGAGGGAACCACAGGCATCGATGCTATTGAAACCAATGAACAAGAAGTTATCTATGACCTCCGTGGACAACGCGTGCAGAATCTGAAGAAGGGTGTCTACATCGTCAATGGTAAGAAAATGATTATCAAGTAACATTTTACTATAAGAAACGTTGTAAGTAAAATAATAAGGAGGGTGTCAAATTGTGAGCCCTCCTTTCTTTTTTGCCATGTATGAAGTGTTGTTTCGATAAGGTGTAGTACGTCTAAATATATAATAAGTCGACCATCGATTCTATTTCCTCGACAAAAATAGCAAACTCGATAATTATTCGTGTTTTTGCAAAATATACAGGTAAAATGCCAGAAACCCTAATAAATTAAGGGAAATACAAGTGTTTAAGTCCTGTATATCCACCATCTTTTTGTCGACAAATACATATTAATTTTGCGTGTTTAATATTAATTAACACATAAACTTGCGTTGTTTCCACATATTTTATATACCTTTGCAGCGGAGTTCCGAAAAGGGACAACGAATCGGATATAATTCACATTATCTATAACCAAAATTAAAAATTTTTTTTATTTATGAAAAAGTATTTGATGACAGGAATCGCAGCACTTGCTATGTGCGCTGCATTCACAAGTTGCTCACACGAGATTGAGCCCGCATCTCAAGAAGAAATTGATGCCAACAAGGCAGAAATGATTACCAAGAAGTATGAGCAAGCCTTCTTGAACTATCTTGGAACTGACAGGATTGCTTCTAGCCAGAATTGGGGTTTTGGTTCAACAACTCGTTCTTCCAATACTGAGCAAAAGTTAGCAGGTCAGCAACATGGATCATGGAATGTTCCTGATCCTCTTACCCCACTACAGATTGAAAGAGTTAAGCAGTATTTCCAAAAGAACCAGGATCCTAAGGGAGTCAGTATCGACTTCAGTAATTTCTTTGTTCAGCAGGTTTATGAAGGATCAACAGCTCCCTATACCCAAAATTCAACAGAGCAATATCAAGCTGCAAATGGTACAACCTATAAAGCTGGAGAGCAAATGGATGAGTTGAAGGCCGGTAATGGTGAACACATAAATAATTTTAATAGCGCTACTGCAACAGAACGCGACATTTTAAATAATGATGAAACTGATGCAAACAATTGGAATGTGGGTGTAACTACACATAAAGACAGAATTGTGTTGATGGAGAATTCATCTACTGCATATTTTGGTTATAACCAATCTGGAAGTTCATATATTCACAATAATTGCTTTGTAATTATTAGTGCTGCAGAAATCGATGATTGGGCATCCAAGAATGGCAACCCAGGTGCTGCCGTTACAGACAAATGGAATCGGTATTTCGTAGGTATTGATTTTAATATGCTTCCCATTGAACAGTGCTATAGCACGAGAACATTCACATTTAACAATGTAACTTATAACTATTTGATCTCTGATACGAATCGGTACTATGCTGACAGAAGCGAGTCAACGTATGGTGGTGTAAAACAGTTTAATGATGTAAGCGAAGTTACCGATGAGGTAAAGAGTTCACTACTTGCACTTGAATACCTACCTGTTGATGGTTCAGATGATAAACTTTGGGTTAAGGTCGGAAGTTGTAGAGACTACTATTTCAGTGATTGGATTATCTGCGTCACTGAGGGACTAAAGAAGGCTGACCTTCGTATCATGGCAGAGGACCTGAATCCTGAAGGCACTGATCCTTCTGACTATGATTTCAATGATGTTGTATTGGATGTTTACTATGGTAACGCAAATCAAGCTAAGGTTGTTGTCAAGGCTGCTGGTGGTACCTTACCTCTGTATGTGGAAGGTCAAGAAGTTCACGCTTTGTTTGCTGCGGCAAATCCTGGTGTAAATTGCACAGGTAAGATGATTAATACAAATGGTACATTGTCCGCTGATGCTTACGTTAAAAACAATAGCCTTGATGGTCTTAAGACTCCGTCAATTACTTTAACCAAAGCAATTACCTGGTCAGGTGATGCTAAAAATATTGAAATCAAGGTCACTAGAGATGGCGTGGATGTTGTACTACAAGCAAATGAAGGTACACCAGCATCTAAGTTCGCTGTTATATCTACTACAGACTGGTGTAATGAGCGTCAGGATATTTCAACCAAATATACAAACTTTAAGAGTTGGGCTGTAAACAATAATCCTCTTGTTTGGTGGAAAGAAGGATATTAAATGATACATCAAATACTTTAATAACCAAATTTGGTAAGGGAGCGGCTGCGTGAGTAGCCGCTCTTTTCTATATCTGCTTCTTATCTGGCAACAGGAGGACCTTATTCGGAAATAAGCAACGCTTATTTTTTGATAAGGGTCTCTTATTTGACAATAAGTGGCGGTTATTGGAACGATGGGTTCCTTATTCGCGTATAGTAGTAATATACAGGTTTTATGTGACCCTTTTGCCCCTTCTGACCCCAAAGGGGAATTAGACCAATTAACGTCAAGGGGTCAGAAGGGGCAGAAGGGTCGGTTATTATCTGAGTTTCCCTACAATCAACACACACGCATATATGTGCGCGAGAGCTTTGATGTTTTAGTTTTCGTCGGCTTTTTGTCGATAAACGCAATCGATTATGATGAGATTAACAATTATTAGCATAGGTGTGGATGGATAATCCATACTTTTTAGCTATCTTTGCAGCATCTTTCCAAAGGAAAGGAACAACAATACGAATAATTCACAATATTTATAACATATTATTAGAGGCAATCCATTTATGAAGAAGTATTTGATGACAGGAATTGCAGCCATCGCCATGTGTGCAGCATTCACGAGTTGCTCTAGAGACCTTGAAACCATGACTCAAGAGGAATTAGACCAGCTTGAAGCCCAGAAAGCATTTGCAAAATACGAGAACGCATTTGTCGCAGCCTTTGGTCAGCCTGCAGCTGACCAGGAATGGGGTTTCGAATCTCTTCCAGATGAAGCTGGAGCGCGTGGTATGACACGTTCTGTAGACTATGTACTCTTGGACCAGGATCCAACCCAACCGAAAGCTCCGGCTCAGCCAGAATTCAGCAGCAGACCTACTGAACCAACCTTTAACACAACGGTTCCAACGGGCACACCTAAGGCTTCTAAAGCAAACTGGGCTGACAATGGTACTTATTACATTGATAACGACTTTGTAGATTTGGTAGATCCTCAGAACCAATCAAATGTAACACTTTATGCAGACGGAAGTAACGTTACCTATCAGTATGCAACTAATCAGAATGGTAATGGAACAACCATTATCGTAACGGAAAACTCTACGCTGACCCTAACGCAAGTTGGCAATAATCTGAGCATCTATCTGGCACCTGGGGCGACTCTGAATGTACCTAACGGAGCTACATTCAAGAAGAGTACCGCTATGCTTTATTTGAGCAGCAAAAGTACCCTGAATTGTACAGATGCTGTCAATAAGAATCGTGGCGTTATTTTTGAGGAGAATTATCAGGTATTGAATAACGGTGGAACGATTCATGTTGATACAGTCACTGTAGATGGGGGCGCCTTGTTGTATAATGATGGTACTCTGACAGCAGAAGTTGCGGTCGTCTTAAAGAACCAGAGTGGAGAACTCATTAACAATGGCGGACTTACTGCACCTACATTCGATCAGAGATCAGGTGGTATGTTTCTTAACGATGAAGGAGGTAGAGTGGATATAGACGGTATGACCTATCTTACCAACACAAACTGCGTTTGGCAGAATAAGGGCGTGTATACAACCGGTGATATGGATATTGAAAATACGAGGAGAATCTATAACAATTGTAAGTTGACTGTAACTGCTGAAGGTACCAGTGGGACAGGAACGTTCCATTTTATCAAGAACTCTGCTTTTGTTCTGGATGGCCATGCATCAGTCAAGACTGATCAGATGATCTGGGATGACGACTGCGACTTCTATATGAAAGATGAATCCTTGTTGTGGGTAGTAGGTCGACTGTTGGCTAAGAATGATGACAAGGGCTATGGCGCACATGGTCTTGGAACAGGCTATTCTATTATTAAGGCCAATTCTATTGAGTATGAGAGTGGCAAACAGTCGCGTATGAACTATTGGGGTAATATTTTCGTTGACACAGATTCCCATTTCCCACAGGGATTTGATGACCCCGACAATCAATACACCGGTGCAAGTCAGCCTCACTACTATTACAGCACAGAACACAAGACTGTAATGTTCAAATTCCTCGATGACGCTTGTCCCATCGAATCAGAAATTGAATCAGCGAAATGTCATCATGGCTACACGCCTCCAACACCTCCAACGCCTCCAGTTGCCGTGGCATCGCTTCGCGTGATGGCTGAAGACCTGAGTGCAAGCCAGGCTTCTGACTTTGACTTCAACGATGTTGTGTTCGATGTGGAGTATGTGGACGATGGTCATGCAAAGATTACGCTGCGGGCTGCCGGTGGTACACTACCTCTCCGAATTAACAGTGAGAACGGTAAAGGTGGATGGGAAGTACATGAGGCATTCAAAGTTCCTGTAAATACAATGGTTAACACCAATGCGCAGGCGAAACATCTGACTTATGCAGACAAAGCCCCTGTTGTACTTACTGAAAAATTTGAAGGAGATTTCACCAAAGCACACTTTGCGCAGACTGTCAAGAGTATCCGTGTAGAGGTTTACAAGAATAAGAAATGGATGTTGCTGGAAGCAAATCGCGGTGTTGCTTGCTGTAAGTTTGGTTGCTCTCTCGATAAGAAATGGGTTGACGAGCGCAAGAACATTGATGATTTCTACAGTTTCTCGGAATGGGTTCAGGGCTTTACCACTACACTGACTAAAAAAGGTAATTGGTAATTAAATCATCAGATACCTCGATTATAAAATATTGATGGAGGGTGCCTGCGTGAGTGGGCACTCTTTTTTTGCACATTAGAGACGGTTCCTATTGTGTAATTCGAAAATAATGTGTAACTTTGCCCGCTGATATGGTATTGAATTATATTTGGGTAGCATTTTTCATCATCGCGTTTGTGATTGCGCTGGTGAAATTGGTGTTCTTGGGAGACTTCGACGTGTTCCCTGCTATGATGGACTCAACGTTTGCCTCGTCGAAGACGGCTTTTGAGATTTCTCTTGGCCTGACGGGTGTGTTGTCGCTCTGGCTCGGCATTATGAAGATCGGCGAGAAGGGTGGCGTGGTTAACATCTTGGCCAAGATGTTGAGTCCGCTCTTCACCAAACTGTTTCCTGACATCCCCAAAGGTCATCCTGTTACGGGCTCTATCTTTATGAACATCGCTGCCAATATGCTGGGTCTCGACAATGCCGCTACGCCCCTCGGTCTGAAGGCGATGGAGCAGATGGAAGAAGTGAAAAGTGAAAAGTTAAAAGTGAAAAGAGAGGCTGGCGAGATCAGCGAGAGCGAATATCAAGAGTTAAAGGTGACGGCCTCGAACCCGATGATCATGTTTCTCGTGCTGAACACAAGTGGTCTGACGCTGATACCTATTTCTATTATGGTATATCGCGCCCAGTTGGGAGCTGCTCAGCCTACAGATATTTTCATCCCCATTTTGTTGGCCACGTTCTTCTCGACCTTAGCAGGCATTATCATCACCTCGCTCTTCCAGAAGATCAATCTGCTGAACCGTACCATCCTGCTCACTTTGGGTGGCGCTGCTCTCGTGGTGGCAGCTATCATCTGGGGCTTCGGACAGTTAGACTCTGTGTTGATGAATAAGGTGAGCACTTCGACGGCCAATATCCTGTTGATGACGATTATCATTGCCTTTATTTTGGCTGGTATCAAGAAAAAGGTCAATGTATATGATGCTTTCATCGAAGGCGCAAAGGATGGATTCAAGACTGCTGTCCGCATCATTCCTTATCTTGTAGCGATTCTCGTTGGAATCGGTGTTTTTCGTGCATCAGGCGCGATGGACATGCTCATCGATGGCATCCGATATGGTGTGGAGGCCTGTGGTGGCAATAGCGATTTCGTAGGCGCTCTGCCCACAGCCCTGATGAAACCTCTGAGCGGTAGTGGTGCACGGGGTATGATGGTCGATGCCATGACCACTTATGGCGCAGACTCGTTTATTGGACGCTTGAGCTGTATCTTCCAAGGCTCGACGGATACCA
The DNA here is from genome assembly GCA_017556145.1 of Prevotella sp. Lineage (GTDB taxonomy): Bacteria > Bacteroidota > Bacteroidia > Bacteroidales > Bacteroidaceae > Prevotella. Next base: position 24,995 of record JAFZCU010000028.1, read on the forward strand.
CCTTCTACATTCTCGCCGTCTACTTCGGTAGTGTGGGCATCGTAAAAACCCGTCACGCTGTGGCCTGTGGTCTCTTGGCAGATTTCGCAGGCGTCATCGCAGCCATCGCAATTGCATACCTTTTCTTCAGTTAGACTATGGCAAATCTCAAATCACTCGCAAAAGACACGGCCATCTATGGCCTTTCGAGCATCGTCGGCAGATTCTTGAATTATCTGCTTGTACCGCTTTATACCCACTATATGCCCAAGGACTCGGGCGACTATGGCATCAGCACCAACATCTATGCTTATACGGCCCTGATCCTCGTGTTGTTGACATTCGGTATGGAGACCACGCTCTTCCGCTTTGCGAATGATGAACGCAGTAAACCTGACACCGTGTTCTCGACAGTGATGGCTGTGGTGGGTTCACTTACGCTGGTATTTCTGCTACTGGTGTTCGGTTTCATCGGGCCAATCAGTGGGGCTTTAGGCTATGCAGCGCATCCTGACTATCTGCTGATGATGGCCGTTGTAGTGGCTCTCGATGCCCTACAAGCTATTCCTTTCAGTTACCTGCGATTCCAAAAGCGGGCCATCCGTTTTGCCTCGCTGAAAATGCTGTTCATTATTCTGAACATCGGCCTCAATGTCATCTATTTTGTCCTTTTGGGCAAAACCTCTGTATTCTACGTATTCTTTATCAATCTGCTTTGTACAGGTCTGATCACCTTCTTCTTCGTGCCAGACTTGTTCCGCATTCAATGGAAGTTCGATGGTCAGCTGCTGCGTCAGATGCTCAGCTACTCCTGGCCTATCCTGATATTGGGCGTCGCTGGCATTCTGAACCAGGTAGCCGATAAGATTCTCTTCCCATTGGTCTATCCAGATCAGGTTGAAGCCAACATACAGCTGGGTATATACGGATCGTGTGTGAAGATCGCCATGATTATGGCGATGATTACCCAGGCTTTCCGCTATGCTTACGAACCCATCGTCTTTGCCAAAAACAAAGATGCCGACAAGACGGAATACTATGCCTCAGCCATGAAGTACTTCCTGATTTTCACACTGCTGGCCTTCCTCTGCGTAGTAGGTTGGATGCCAATACTCCAATATATCATTGGTGAAGACTATCGTGAGGGACTGGGTGTGGTGCCTATCGTGATGGTGGCTGAGATTATGATGGGCGTGTATTTCAACCTGTCGTTCTGGTATAAACTCATCGACAAGACCATTTATGGGGCATGGTTCTCACTGGCAGGATGTCTCGTGCTCTTTGCTGTGAACATCCTGCTGATTCCCAAATATGGCTATTGGGCCTGTGCGTGGGGAGGTGTGGCAGGCTATGGTACAGCGATGGTACTGAGTTACATTGTTGGACAAAAGAAAAATCCCATCCCCTATCCCCTGCAGAGTATCGCCTACTATGTCGCCCTTACTGTCATGTTGACTATGTCAATTTACTATATCCCTGAGACATACGGCTTTGGTCCTATTCTGACACTAGCCTTCAACACCCTTTGCATCTGCTGCTTTGTGTCATATATCCTTCACAATGATTTACCCCTTAGCAGCCTTCCCATCATAGGTAAAAAATTCAAAAAATAAATATCGTATGAAAAGAATCCTAGTATCACTAGTATGTCTAGTTAGTCTAGCCAATCTAACACATGCCGATGAAGGCATGTGGACACTTTACAACCTGCCGAATGCCGTCTACGAGACGATGAAGATGGAGAACTACGAACTGCCTTATGGTGCCCTTTACGAGGGTGATCAGGCCATTAAGAACTGCGTGGTAAACTTCGGTGGCTACTGCTCGGGTGTCGTCGTATCACCCGATGGCTTGGTATTTACCAATCATCATTGCGGCTTTGAGTCCATTCGCTCGCACTCTACTGTAGAGCACGATTATATGCTCAACGGCTTTGTGTCGAACTCCTACGAGGAAGAACTGCCCAATAAGGATCTCTTTGTGAGTTTCATGGTAGAGCAGAAGGATGTCACCTACTTGCTCGACTCCCTCGGCTATGAGAAACGTGCAGAGAAAGGACGCAGTGAATTCCTTGTTGACTCACTGGAGCGCGCCTTCCAAAAGCAGATAAGAGCCAAGGACTCTACGCTTCGTGTAGAGCTGAAACCTTTCTATGAGGGCAACAGATTCTACCTGACCACCTATCGCGACTACGAGGACGTACGCCTGGTGTTTGCCCTTCCCAAGTCGATGGGTAAGTTCGGTGGTGAGACTGACAACTGGATGTGGCCACGTCAGACCTGCGATTTCTCCGTGTTCCGCATCTACGTTGATCCGAAGACTGGCGGTCCTGCAAAGTATTCGAAGGACAACGTTCCCATGCATCCGAAGAAGTGGGCACAGGTTTCGTTGCAAGGCTATCAGCCAGGCTCGTTCTCGATGACCCTCGGATATCCTGGTAGCACCAGTCGTTATCTGTCAAGCTATGGTATCCTGGAACGTCGTGACGCCCAGAACAAGCCTCGCTACCAAACCCGTGAGATCAAGCAGGACATCATGATCCGTCATATGCGGGCTGATGAGGCCGTACGCATCAAATACGACTCGAAGTATGCCTCTAGTTCAAACTACTGGAAAAACTCCATCGGTATGAACAAATGTATTGATTCCATCGGTCTTATCCAACAGAAGGCTGCTTACGAGGCAAAGATTCGTCAATGGCAGGACTCCACCGGTTTCTTGAAAGACAAACTCGATTTCAACAAGCTTGAAGCCTTCTACAAGAAACGTTTCAATGCCATGCGAGCCATGATGTTCTTCAGCGAGACCTTCGGACGTAACGATGAGATAACCACCCGCGCTCTGAGAGTGACGCGTGGCATCCAGGTGAAAGGCGACAAGGATAAGCCCAAGAAGCAGTATATCGATTTCAAGGACAATAGCGATACTTGGGACCTGAATCTCGATCGTGAGGTGCTGGCTGCGTTGATGAAGAATTACCGTGAACAGGTGGAAATCAAATACCAGCCCGATTTCTACAATATCATCGACCACGACTTCAAGGGTGACTATCAGCTGTATGTTGATCACCTCTTCAAGAAGTCAAAACTGATGAAGAATGACAAAAAGATCTATGTCAACAAGAAGAACTACCACAAGGATCCTGGCGTTTCCTATGGCGAAAGTCTGATTTCCGCCTTGGCAGAGATTCGTGCTGACCTGATGTCTACCGCTGATAGTATCGACAATCTGGAGCGCTATCTTTGTGCCGCCAAACTACGCATGGAGGAAGATATGCCCAACTATAGCGATGCCAACTTCACCATGCGCCTGAGCTATGGTCAGGTAGGCGAATACCTGTTGGCAGGACAGCCTTCAGGCTACTACACGGAGGCCAGCAGCATCGTCAAGAAGATGGAACAAGGAGAGAAAGGCGTTATCGACTACGAGGCCGAGCCCATTATGAAGCAACTGCTTTCTGCAAAGGACTTTGGCAAATATACCGACAAGATCACAGGGAAGATGCATCTTTGCTTCCTGTCGAACAATGATATTACGGGCGGAAATAGTGGTTCGCCAATGTTCAATGGTAAGGGCGAACTCATCGGCTTGGCCTTCGATGGCAATTGGGACAGTCTGAGTTCAGATATATTCTTCGATTCCCAATTGGCACGCTGCATTGGTGTTGACATCCGCTATGTACTCTATATGATGGAGAAATGGGGCAAGGCAGACCGACTAATCAAAGAGATTAACGCTAAGTAGCTATCAAACGGCCGATTTCTTCGATGGAATCGGCTGTTTTTATATATTCCTGCCAGTCGCCACGAATCATGCCTTTTGCTTGCAAATCGTCGAGCAGGGCAATGAGTGAATCCCAAAAACCCTTCATATTATAAAGAATGACTTTCTTCTGGTGATAGCCAATCGTAGCCGACGAGGCGACAGTAAATATCTCATCGATGGTACCGATACCACCAGGCAAGGCGATGAACACATCGCTTTGGTCCATCATCAATTGTTTCCTGTCGCTAAGGTTGTCGCAGGGAATATCCACATCGACATAATCACTGATACGTCCTGATGTCTCAACAATCATCGGCACTACACCGATGGTATGACCCCCTGCCTCTTTTACAGACTTGGCGATACATTCCATCAGTCCCTGATTCACACCACCATACACGATGGTATGGCCATTCATAGCTGCCCATTTTCCCAGCTCTTCTGTCATCTTAAAGAACGCCGGTTCAATCTCCTGATTCGCAGAACAAAAAACACAAATCTTCATATCATTTTTTGATGGGTGCAAAGAGGATGTGCCTGATTTGACACATCCTCGTGAGTGGGGTTTATTTCTTGCTTCTGTAGAATTTCTCAAGCGTGCGGTAGGCTTTCTCCTTTTCAGGGGAAGCGACTTCGGCCGACTCTACGTCAATCTTCATGACAGGAGCATTGTCAAGGTTATCCTTGGTAATGGCAGTCCACTGAGGCAGACCCTCGCCATTGGGATTACCTGTCTTGCAGAAGTTGGCATAGTATGACAGGAACAGCTTGGAGATGGCATAGTCTTCTTCCTGCCAGTCGTAATATTCATTCGTGTCGAGAGTTCCCATGGCATATTCGATATCGGCAGAATGAACGGCACCAGGAGCAATGGCAGGCTGCTGGGCTTCGGCCTTCTTCTCTTCAGCGGTCTTCTCGCGCACGCCGCCAGCCAGGGCTGCCGTCTTGTCGCCCATCTTGGCAGATACCTGAGGACGCGGATGCATGTAATGGTATCGGTAGACAGGCTGACTGGAGGTCTTGGCATGATAGTCGCAGACTTTCCAGGTGGGGAAGCCTGTAAAGAGGTCGGAGATGAGGTCGAAGCCTTTCTGGCTCATGACATCCTCGTCGGTAGTGATGCCGTAAGCGTCAAAGATCTCATCGGTCATGTCGCCGAACTGCGCCTTCAGGACGTTCTTGTAGTTTTCGACGGTGGGAGCCTGTCCCTGAAGTGCTTGCATTGGATGGGCTTCGAGGGAGTTCCAGCCTGCGAGCAGCGGTACCTGAGCCTGCTCCCCCTTCTCAAACACAGCGTCGGCACTCTCGCTCATGAAGTAGCTGTCGAGCACGACATTGGCCATACCTCTGGGAGGCAGCATCTTCTGGAGCGAGTCGGCGTTCAATGCCATCGCATCGGCCAGACTGGCAATACCTGCCTCTTTGAGAAGGGCTTGTCCTGCTGCATCGGCATCAGCCTGAGAAGTAGGCTCATAGGGCAGCACCTCTGCACCCGATGAGAGCATGGCACCCGCGATGAGGTTCTTGGAGAGGGGCGAGCACATCAGGAGCGAGACGGAGAAGGATCCTGCCGATTCGCCAACGATGGTGATGCGGTCTGGATTGCCACCAAAAGCAGCAATATTCTCCTTCACCCACTTGATGGCAGCCACCTGATCGAGGAAACCATAGTTACCGCTCCCTTTGTAGTCAGAAGCTGCTGTGAGGTCAGGATGTGCGAAGAAGCCGAAAACACCTTCACGATAGTTGGCCGTCACCCCGATGACACCCTCTTTGGCTATTGAAGAACCATCGTAGCGGGGCTCACTGCCTGAGCCGGCCATCAGTCCGCCACCATTGAAATAGATCAGCACAGGAAGGGCATCTGCCGTTGTGGCTGCAGTTGTCCAGATGTTGAGGTAGAGACAGTCCTCACTACGGCCAGAGCCACGGAAATTCATATCTCCGAAGACGTTGGGCTGCATAGGGTCATCGCCAAACGCCTTGGCCTCACGTACGCCATCCCATGCTTGCAGAGGCTGAGGTGCTTTCCATCGGAGATCGCCAATAGGAGCCTGAGCGAAAGGAACGCCGAGGAATTTCTTTACGCCGTCCTCCTCGAAGCCCTCAACGACTCCATACTTGGTTTGTACCTGAAGCGTGACTTCCTTTGCCTGCTTCTGAGAGCAGGCACTCAAGATTGCAAGACCAGCTACGGTCAGCATTAAAAATGTTCTGATAGTTTTAGCCATAATTACATAGATTTTGTAAATTCTGAATTAACGCTACAAAAATACGAAATTTCTCTCAAACGGCAAAGAAAAACCCGATAAAGAATCAAAATAGAGGAAAAAGTAGTATCTTTGCACCCAAGATGAAGACATTTCAGGAATTAGGCGTTAGCGAAGGGATTCGTAAAGCCATCGAAGAGTTAGGGTTTGTGCAGCCGATGCCTGTGCAAGAGGAGGTGATTCCCTATCTGATTTCGCCAGAGGGGAGGGATGTGATAGCCCTTGCCCAGACAGGAACGGGCAAGACAGCGGCATTTGGTATCCCATTGTTGGAGAGAATAGACACGGCTAGTCGTGAGACGCAGGCCTTGGTGCTGAGTCCGACACGTGAGTTGTGTCTGCAGATCACCGACGACATCCGCGACTTCGCGAAATATATGAAAGGTGTGCATGTGGAGGCCGTCTATGGCGGCGCGTCAATCGAACCCCAGATGCGTGCCTTGAAGAAGGGCGTGAACATCATCGTGGCGACACCTGGCCGACTCGTCGACCTGATGCATCGCGGCTATGCCCGTCTGGAACAGGTGCAGACCATCGTGCTCGACGAAGCCGACGAAATGCTGAACATGGGTTTCTCGGAGAGCATCAACGAGGTGTTCGAGTCGTTGCCGGCAGAGCACAGCACACTGATGTTCTCGGCCACGATGAGCCGCGAGGTGGAACGCATCGCTAAGAAATACCTGCACCACTACAGGGAAATAGTGGTGGGTAGCCGTAACGAGGGT
>JAFZCU010000175.1 GCA_017556145.1 Prevotella sp.
ATAGCCGAGGAGCTCCTGACGGAAGTTGCCTCCTGGCTGGGGTTCCATGGCGAAGACTGTGATGCGCTTCTCGTCATCATCGATACGGTTCAGCGTCGCGCGTACCTTATTATATATTGTGGCATCCTCAGCGTTGGGGATCACCATCACCCGCTTCACTTCCTTCTGAGCCGTCACTAGCTGCAGCGCCTCCTGGAAATAGTCCTCGCCGTCGGCAATGGGCTCGATGGCGACGGCACTGATGAGAAACTCTCCCAGATGGTCCTTGAAGGCCTTGCCGTCGAGCTCATTAGCATAGTCGGCTGGTACGAAGTTCTCCAGCCGTGTTTTGTCCTTCCTGTGCACCAGCACCACGAGCGTTTCGAGCGTTTGCTCCCCTGATTGATAGGAGCTGTCCGTAGGACTGAGGGGCCTGAGACCGCCGTCGAGGGCTACGCAGTCCACCCATTTGGCCAGGTCTGCCTTGGGGATGCGTCGGCCCAGCATCCGCTCGAAGTTCACGAGGAGGTTGAATGCGACCTTGTCCACATAGTCCGCATCGACGAGCATCACATTTTCACTCCATTTCGTCTCCTGTTGGTTGTTGTTCATATCTGAGGTGCAAAGATAAGATTTTTTTAGAAGTTAAAGAAGATAAAGGAGTTAAAGGGAGTTAAAGGACATTACTTTTCACTCTTCACTTCCCACTTTTCACTTCTTTTTACTATCTTTGCACCAAAATCAAAACCAAAAGCATATGAAACTCATGTCAATCATCCTCAGCGGCGCAGGTTTACTGGCCATGACCGCCTGTCAGAGTCAGACCCAACTCTCAACTCTCAACGCTCAACTCTCAACAGTCGGCAACCCCTACATGCCCCTTTGGGAACACATTCCCGATGGTGAGCCCTACGTGTTCGAAGACCCCGATCAGCCTGGCAAGTACCGTGTCTATGTCTATGGCTCTCACGACGACCTGATCACCGAATACTGCGGTCGCGACCAGGTGGTGTGGTCGGCATCTGTCGACAGCCTCAATAACTGGCGCTACGACGGCACCATCCTCGTGGTCGACAAGAACCGCGATGGCCAGCCCTTCGACTCCGCAGGCACCGCCGATGTGCTCTATGCACCCGACGTGACCTTGGTGACCGACAAGGACGGCAACAAGACCTATTACCTCTTCCCCAACGACCAGACGGGCTTCCGCAACGGTCTGATAGCCAAGAGCTCACGGCCTGACGGCCCCTTCGAGGTGTGCAACTGGAGCAAGGACAATCCTAATATGGTGGACGGTGTGCTGAAGTTCGATCCCGCCGTGTTTGTCGATGACGACGGCCGCGTCTATGGCTATTGGGGCTTTGAGCGCAGCTATGCCGCAGAGTTCGATCCCGAGACGATGGCGACAGTCAAGCCCGGTACAGAGATTGTAGAGGACATGATCTCCGGCCGCTATCAGGAAGGCGATTTCAGGTTCTTCGAGGCCTCCAGCATCCGCAAGATCAAGGATAAATATGTGTTCATCTACAGCCGTTTCACCAAGGACGGCGAGTTCGGCCTGCCCACCTCCAACTATACCCTCGCCTATGCCTACAGCGACAACCCCTTAGGCCCATGGACCTATGGCGGCACCATCATCGACGGTCGCGCCCGCGAGAAGGATGAGCAGGGCAATGTCATCGCCTCGGCCACGCCCGACGGCAATACCCATGGCTCCATCTGCGAGATCAATGGTCAGTGGTATGTGTTCTATCACCGTCAGACAGGTACCAATGAATACGCCCGTCAGGCCATGGTAGCCCCCATCAGCGTCAATGTCGAGGAAGGCAAGGGCGGCAAGGTAGAGATCAGCGAGGGCGAGTACAACTCGAACGGCTTTGCCCTCTACGGCCTCGACCCCTTCGAGCATCACTCAGCCGGTATCGCCTGCTGGTACACGGGTCCGAAACCTGCCACCCATGAATGGCCAAACAACACCTTCTACGGCTCCTATATCGCTGCCGGCTATGGCACCAACGATAAGTTCGAAGCACCTTACGAGCTTCGCAACAACACCAACTTCGTGGTCAACAATACCGACGGCTCCATCCTGGGCTTCAAGTACTTCAATTTCGATGCCGGGCGCCTGGCCAACAAGGCTAATCTGATGCTTCTCATGAGCCTCATCCCAGAAGGCATCGACGGCACCATCGAGATCATGATGGACCGCCCCTGGACTTCGCAAGGCGGCAAGAAGATTGGCGAGATCAAGTTGACGGCCAACATGGAGAAAACGCTTTGGGGCTTGGCCGCTGGCATTCCCAATGAGATCAAGGAGAACGACCTCGCCGGCGTGCATGCCATCTTCTTCCTCTTCAAGTCCGACACCAAGGAAACGTCACTCTGCACCCTCCACGACTTCGTCTTCACATTCGATGATAAATAGTCACACAGATCCCACAGATCTAAACAGATTTTTAATCCTTTGCATTATGGTGGGACATTCGTCGCTTGCGACGATATCTGTGAGATCTGAGAGATCTGTGTGAGAATAAAAATAAAAAGATGTATATGAAATTCAGAAATTTGATTCTCTGCGGGGCCATGGCGCTGACCATGACCGCCTGCTCCACCAAACAGAGCGCCCTCAACCAGCTGGAGGACTTCTCGTATGAGCTGCGCGACAACAGCCGCAACTACGATGTCGACGACTGGGAGCGCGCCGGCAAGAAATTCGTCAAGATACGCGAGAACATCAGCAAGCATGAGTTCGACTACACCGCCGCCGAGAAATCCAAGATCGGCCGCCTGGAGGCCAACTGTGTCAAATACATGGCCAAGGGTGCCAAGGACGGGGTCTTCGACAAGCTGAAGAACATCGGCAGCGAGATCAAGGGCGTCATCCAGGGCATCATGGACGCCATCGACCCCAAGACCCTCGAAACCGAGGATCTATGAAAGAGGCAGCTTCAAAAGTACCTACCATAGGGAGTGTAGTTATGCATTCAATTTGTGAACTCAGTGAGAATGCCGTCCCCTGTGTGAGCTCATAATTTCCGCAGCCGCCAAAGAGCAAAGAACTGGTCGTAGACAATATAAGCATTACCATCTTGGGTAACGAAATCTTTGTCGAGAAGTGCTTTGACGGCAGACATCACGCTGCTGGCAGACCATAGCTGATATTTCTTAATGAAAGCTCCTCCTGTAATATTCTGAGCCCTGCCTTCCATAGCGATGGCAGAGAAAACGATCCGCTGGCGTTCAGACATCTGACTGAAGAGCATCTCGTACTGTTCCGAGTAGAGGTCGAGGAGATAATTAACGGCCTGATCAACCATATCCTGTGTACAGTGTCCACCCTTCTCTGTATTGAGGAACAGCACGTTCATCACTCTTTGCAGGCAAGAAGTAACACCGCTAAAACGGGTGTAGACTTCATGAACAACATCCTCGTCGAGTTTTTTCCCGTTTTTTTGGAAAAGACCGACAGCAAATAACGTGTATCTCTCTTCTGAGATAGGAGCCAGCCCCATCGTAATGACAGATTGGTAGAAGGGACGTGAGGGCGACATGAATATCTCACTCATCATGTGACGCTTGGATCCTGAGAACAGGAAGGTCGCATTTGGACATTGCTGAATATGAGTACGTAGCGCTGCTTCCACATTCTTATCGGCATATTGGGTAATCTGCTGAAATTCATCAATCGCTACCAGGCAGGGCTTATCGGCAGATTTCAGATAATTGAAAATCTCATCGAGGGTCGTTGATGAATAGGGCGTGTTGCCGAGACCGACACCCCAAACAGGATTACCATTAATATCAAACGATATCTGTTGCTGTAAGGATCGAAGTGCAACCAGAAACTTTTCCCATGTCTTACGTCCAAAAGGCTTTAACTGTTCCAAGATGGCCTTGCCAAAAACGTCTACAAAGTCACCTAAAGAGTTGGTGGCATAGATGTCGATAATGAAAGTGTAATAGCGTCTTTTGATTTTGGGTTGACTGAACACATGGTTTATCAAGTCTGTCTTACCCAATCGGCGAGGCGATATCAGGGCCATGTTATTATCATTGGTGAGCAGCTTCACCAAGTCTTCAGTCTCTTTTACACGGTCGCAGAAATACTCAGGACCAGCGTAGCCTTTTGTCACAAACGGGTTCGTCATACGCATTTATATTAATGTCCGGCTGCAAAGATAAGCTTTTTATTTCAAACAAACAAGTTTTTTATCGAAAATATAATAATCATGAGTATGATAATCGAAAACATGATAAGTCAGATTGTCACTTGAATCCTAGATTCTGAAAACTGTCAACCGTATAGCCTAACCCTCTTTTACAACAAAGCGACAGATTCCGTGAGGAGTCTGTCGCTCTTGGTTTGAGATAGTGTTCCTTAGAACATGATCGGTCCGTGACCCATGCAGCTCGTGGTGGTGATGGTCAGCGCATAGCCAGTCGTGGTCTCTGAGCCCGTCGAAGAGCCGCTCTGCGATCCACCCTGAGTGTCACCGCCCTGCTGGCCGCTCTGCGAACCGCCCTGACTCTGTGAACCACCGTTCTCAGTGCCAGTCTCGGTACCGGCCTCGTCACCCTCGGGATCCTCAACGGTTCCGGCGTCGGCAGAGGTCACTCGCTTCACGACATCACCGTTACGGTCGTAGCAGGTGATTTGGATGGCGGTGCTGGCCAGCTCATCCTTCAGGTCCTGGTTAGGCGTGAAGATGATGCGGCGGGTGGAGATGAGCGAGGTCTTCACGTCGTTGACGTTCTCCACACTCTTGGCGCGGAGGCCGAAGCGCATGGTGCCGAGTCCGGGCAATGCCACAGAGTGTCCTTCGGTTGCCCATGCCTTGATCACCTCGCCGGCTGCATCCCAACAGGCCTTCATCACTCCCTGGCTCACGCCCGAACGGAGGGCGGCCTCCTTGATGACCTTGGCCTGACTAAGGGCGATATACAGCTCAGGCGACATCACATAGCGCCATACACCCTCGTCGGTCTTACTGAACTTCACTTTTCTTTCTACTGCTTTTACTTTTAGTGCCATAGTTGTTTTAGTTTTTGTGGTTGGTTGGTGTTGTGTTAAATAATTTCAAAGTCGCCGATATAGACTCCATTTTGACCTTATACTAGGAAAAACGTCCCCGCGCGTCAGGAAATTTTTGTTGCCCAGTTAGGCCGCAAATATCGTCTTTTCTCTTTGACGGTGCAAAGTTACTAAATTTTTCAGGCGATTCCAAATTTTATCCCATTTTTGACAAAACCGTGTTTTTTTTGAGTCGGCAGAAACCATGCGGCGGGCGTCTTCAATTTCTTCAGTTGACAGTTGACAGTTTCTTGAAAAAGAAAGGATACCAATTTTTATACTTATATATAATATAT
>JAFZCU010000176.1 GCA_017556145.1 Prevotella sp.
CTGTACCAAAGCATACTGCGGCATCGACTGCAGTACCTGCTGGTAGTTGAGATAGCCGAAACGTATCACGGCTGTGCTGTCTTGCGCCGAGGCTGTCAGCGCCATCATCGTGAAAATCAACAATATCAATCTTTTCATAATAGTACTTCTTTGGGACGCAAAATTAAATATAATTTTCTATATATGAAAATGATTTTTAAAAAATTAGAAGATTTTAAGTTGAAAAACACTTCAAGGGTAGTTGAACCGTCTTTTTCTTTTTACAAAAAAAAAGCCGCTCACGTTGTGTGGACGGCTTTTTAGAAAGTTCGAGACCTTTATCCGATGAACTTCAGGATCAGCTCTACAATCTCATCCTCGGTCTTGCCGTCGGCGGAGATGACAAGGTCGTAGTTATGGGTATCGTAGCGTGAGGTCTTGGTGTACTTTTGTACGTAATTCTCACGCATCTCGTCGACACGCTCGATAATCTTGCGGGCCTCGTCCTCAGTCAGGTTCTGCTTGCGCATCACACGCTCCAGACGGAAGGGCATGGAGGCCTGAATGAGAATGCTCAGGTGGTTGGGATGGTTGCGGAACACGTAGAAGCCACTGCGGCCTGCTACGACGCAGGACTCCTCGTCGGCAATGCCATTGAGAATCTTGGTCTCAGTCTTAAACACCTTGTCGGTGTCCAGCAGTTCGGGCTCCTTGCCCATCTTGGGGATATAGTAGTTGGCTGACATACCAGGACCGCCAGCCATCTGACGCTTGAAGTCGGCCCACCAGCCTTGCTTGCGGCCCTTCAGCTTCTCGATTTCCTCTACAGTGAGGTGGTATTTCTCCTGTAGCCCCTTGATGACGGCTTTGTCGTAGAATTCAACACCCAGCTTTTCTGCTAACTTACGGCCAACGGTGCGACCGCCGCTGCCCAACTCACGATTGATTGTGATGACAAATTTCTCGTTCTTATTCATAATCTTCAGTTATTTTGTTATTGATGCGACAAAGATAACAATAAAAATTGAAAAAACAAAGAAAATGTTTAAAATGTTTGAAGTGGATGATGTTTTATCTGTTTATTTTGCCCGCTGCCGCTCGGTCTCTTCGCGCTTGGCTTTGTAGAAACGGTCGATGAAGTTGATCTGATCGCGGTTGGGCACCATGATGAGCGAGGCACCGTTGGAGAACTGCATCGTGGTGGGCTTTGCATCGTCGAACGAAGGCCAGTAGGGCAGGCCCTTGCCGTTGGGATTACAGGTCTTGGCGAAGTTCACCCAGTACTGCTGGATGATTTCTGCGACGGCTGCCTCAGCGGGATATTTGTCGGGCTGGGTCAGGAAGTGGCCGTTCAGATAGAGGATGTCGTCGGCATGGGCGACACCACGACGGCGCTTGTCCTGTGAGAAGCTCATCGTGGAGGGCTGCGCCAGATAGGCGGCATAGGCCGGACTCTTGCCTGTCTTGGTCTGCAGGCTCACCCAGGCGTATGACGGCCAGGCGAAACCAAGATCGCGGAAAGCATCGCCGTTGCCGTGCCAGGCTTCATCGCCGGTACTGCCAGGATAGTATTTCAATGCTTCGTCGGCCATATCGCCAAACATGCTGCGCACCTGCTTCTGGTAATTCTCAGCCTTGATGTTGCCAGGTGAGAAGAGCGCACCCTCGTCGCTGTTGGTCATCACAATGACGGGCACATCATTGTATTCGCCACGTTCGTAAAGGCGGTATTGGTCGTCGGTAATCACATAGCCGTCGACACAGGGCCAGAAGCCACCGAAGCCCACGTCGCTGCCACAGAGGTCCATGGCGTCCATCTTGCGCATCTGCTTGATGTTCTTCTTCTTCAGATGCTTCTGGAAGGCGAGGCCCTGTTGTTCGGCTCCCTTTTGCGAGGCATCGACACCTAAGGTGCGCGCCTGGTCGGTCCAGGGGGCAAACGAGCCTCCGCTCTGACTGATACAGGCACGGAAGAGGCCCTTGGCCAAAGGAGAGCCACAGAGGATGCTGCAACTGATGGCACCAGCGCTCTCGCCGAAGATGGTGACCTTAGAGGGGTCGCCACCGAAGTTGGCAATGTTGCGCTGCACCCACTTGAGGGCGAAGATCTGATCCAACAGACCGTAGTTGCCGGAATGTCCGTCCTTCGATTCCTTCGTCAGTTCCGGATGGGCCATGAAACCGAGGGCACCTGTGCGGTACTCGATGCTGACAATGACCACACCCCGCTGGGCGAGATGCTTCCAGAGGTCGCCACCATAGTGCTCTGTCTGGAAACCGCCACCGTGAATCCACACCATCACGGGCAGACGGTCGTTGACACTCTTTGCCGGTGTGGCAATGCCGAGATAGAGGCAGTCTTCACTCATCATGTCGGCCGTACGTCCTTGGCGTGTGGGCTGCGGGGGCCAGGGACCGTAGTCGTCTGCCTTCAGCACGCCCTCCCAGGGCTTGGCTGGCTGCGGCTCGCGCCAACGCAGGTCGCCAACGGGTGGTGCTGCGTAGGGAATGGCTTTATACACGGCAAGCTGACCATCGAGGATGCCCTCTAAGTCGCCTGTCTCTACATGGGTTTTCAGAATAGGTTGCCCCATTGCGTCTGCAGCCATCATCAGGGCGCAGACCGTCAGAATCATTGTAAATAGTTTCTTCATATCGTTTTGGTTTTATGCCAATAGGCGGCGTGAGAAATAGCGGACGGGATACCAGACGGCCAGGAAGCCGACGATGAGCACGGTGAGGAAGATGAGGATAATGTCGTCAGGATGGACACTCACCGGATAGGCATTGACAACGAACGAGCCGCTCGACGAGCCCAGTTTCACCAGGCCGAAAGTCTGCTGGGCCCAGCAGAGGATCAGGCCGATAATGATGCCGATGATGGCGCCCAAGGCAGATATCAGGCGACCCTCGAACAGGAAGATGCGCGTAATCTGTTTGTCTGAAGCGCCCAGGTTGCGCAAGGTCACCACATCGTCTTTCTTGTCGATGATGAGCATCGAGAGCGAGCCGATGATGTTGAAGCAGGCCACCATCAGGATAAACGTCAGGAAGATATAGGCGATGAGCTTCTCGATCTTCATGATCTTGAAGGTGTCGTCCTGCTGTTCAAAGCGGTCGCGAACATAGCACTTGTCGCCCACGATCTTCTTTATTTCCGACTTCACGCTTTCGAAGTTGCTGCCTGGCTTGAGGCGCAGTTCGAGGGCGGAGACCATGCCCTGCTGTTCGAAGATGCGTCGGGCAAAGGCGATGTCGGTCAGGATATAGCTCTTGTCGTAGCGGGCCTGCTTCACATTGAAGATTACGCCAGCCGAATAGAGTTCATCAGCCACGAGGCCGTCCATGGGGTTGGCCATGTTCAGCTGGCCCTCCCGACGGGGGGCGTATATCTGCAATGGTCTGTCGAAAGCAAAACCTGTGCCCAGTTGCTCTGCCAACCGGATGCCAGGGATGCCATAGAACATATCGGCTGCATGCAGTTCAAACTGTCCATCGCCCAAGAGAATCTCGTTGATATGGGTGAGCTGGCTGAAACTATCCTCCACACCCTTGACAGTCACCATGGCCTGTCGGGTCTGATAGACGGCGAGTGCCTGGTCTTCCACGGTCTCCATCGCCACTTCTATCTGTGGCAGGGCCTTCACCTTGGTCAAAGCAGGGTCGTCGGCCGCCATCGTCTTGCCCTGAACGGGCACAATCTTCAGCTGGGGGTCGAAGGAAGTGAAGAAGGAGGCCACCATATCGTGGAAGCCGTTAAACACGGAAAGCGTCACGACGAGGGCCATCGTGGCTACGGCCACACCCACGACGGAGATGGCACTGATAACGTTGATGGCATGCGTCGACTTCTTAGAGAAGAGATAGCGCCGTGCAATAAAGAATGGGAAATTCATCTCTCTTACCTCTCACCTCTTACTTCTTCAGTAATTCGTCGATATGTTCAATGTAGTCCAGCGAGTCGTCGATGAAGAACCGCAGTTCGGGCACGATGCGCAACTGGTTTCTGACGCGCGTACCTAATTCATATCTGATGGCCTTATTGCTGGCATTGATGTTTTGGAGGATCTCCTCGCCCTTCTCACTGGGGAAGATGCTCAGGTAGGCGGTGCAGATGCTGAGGTCGGGCGAGATCTTCGTCCTTGTTACACTGACCATCGTGCCGTGTGTGGCCCGTGTCTGCTGTTGGAATATCAGCGAAAGCTCTTTCTGGAGCAGTCGTGCGATTTTGTTTTGTCTTGTCTCTTGCATTTCTTTTATTTCTTTCTGATTAATGTGAGGCCGTCGCGGAGGGGGAGGATGACCTGTTCCACCCTGTCGTCGGCAGCGATATAGTCGTTGAAACTTCCGATGCCCTGCGTCTGGTGGTCGCGGTCGTAGGCGTGATCCACCACGTGGCCGTCCCAGAGCGTGTTGTCGGCGAGGATGAATCCCCCAGGTCGGAGGATGCCCATCACCATCTCGTAGCAGTCGCGATAGGTTCGCTTGTCGCCATCCATAAACACCAGGTCGAACGCGATACCCAGTTTGGGGGCTTCCTGAAGGGCGTCGCCGATGATGAACTGAATCTTGTCGGCCACCTCGGAGCCCTCTATCCAGGGGCGCGTAAAGTCCTCCATCTCATCGTTGATCTCAAAGGTGTAGAGTCGTCCGTCGTCATCGAGGCCCTCTGCCAGTGAGATGGCGCTGTAGCCGCTGAAGGTGCCTATCTCAAGGATGTTCTTGGGCCGTATCATCCTGACCAGCATCTTGAGCAGTCGTCCTTGCAGATGTCCGCTGGCCATGCGCCCGTGGATGGTGTGCAGGTTCGTCGCCCGCCACAGCCGGTACAGATATTCCGGTTCCGGCTCTATATGGGCGAGGATATAATCATCGAGCGTCATCCGATCAGCGCCTCTACCGCCAGACGATAGGAATCGAGTCCGAAGCCGCAGATCACACCCTTGCATGCGGCAGATATCATCGACTTGTGTCGGAACGCCTCGCGCTGGTGGACGTTTGAGATGTGAACCTCAATCACAGGGCACTTCAGACTCCTGATGCAGTCGTGCAGGGCAACGCTCGTGTGGGTATAGGCGCCCGCATTGAGCACGATGCCGTCGTAGCCTCCTGCGAAGCCTGTCTCCTGCATCTTATTGATGAGTTCGCCCTCCACATTGCTCTGATAGTAGTCTATCTGTATTTGCGGGTAACGGCTGCGGAGTGCCTTGAGGCAGTTTTCCATCGATTCTGAGCCGTAGATGCCTGGTTCCCGCTGCCCCAGCAGGTTCAGGTTCGGCCCGTTGATAATCTGTATCTTCATATCTTTCCTTGATTTTGGTGCAAAGATAGTGTAAATCGAGGAAAATACCAAATTTATTCGATATTTAATTTGTGTATCTCAAAGATTATGTTTACCTTTGCAGCCAGTTTTCAAGGGGTGCCCACGATTGCGGGCTGAGATGATACCCTCTAACCTGATCCGGATCATGCCGGCGTAGGGATGGAATACAGGATAAATCAACACAAGTAATCCCCTTTACATTTAAAAAGTAAAAAGGTATAATAGAAAAAAGGTAAAGGTATGAAAAGATTTGTTTTTCAGGTGTTGGCGCTGATGGGCGTCATGAATGTAAATGGTCAGAACACGGCTGCGCTCTACGACTCCACGCAGGTGGAGGCCTTGCAGGAGGTGGTGGTGAAAGGCGTGAGGGCACAGAAGAATGCACCGTATGCCATAGTTAACATCAAGAAGGTGGAGTTGAATGAGTTTTCGAAGACGGGCAAGGAGCTGCCTTTCCTCTTCTCGCAGACGCCGGGCGTGTTAGCTTGGAGCGAGAACGGACTGGGTACAGGTACGACCTATATGAGAATTCGTGGCGCAGGTGACTCACGTATCAACGTGACGCTCGACGGTGTGCCCTTGAATTCGCCTGAGGACCAGTGCGTGTTCTGGGCTAATATGAATAGCTATGGTTCATTGCTGGGCTCTGTGCAGATACAGCGTGGCGTGGGAACATCGACCAATGGCGACGGTGCCTTTGGCGGTACGGTGGCCCTTTCAAGTGCTACGCCAGATCAGAAGGCTGGGGCAGAGGTCTCGGCATCCTACGGCTCGTTCAACACGTTCAACGTCGGCGGCAAGTTCTCAACGGGTCTGCTGTGGAACCATCTGATTTTCGATGGGGCCTATCATGAGACCAATACCGACGGTTTCATCGATGGCACATCGGGCCGCAGTGGCAGCTATTACGGCGGCCTCAGTTGGGTGTCGGACAATGTCATTGTCCGCTATAAGAATATCGGCAATTTCGAGAAAACAGGCCAGGCCTGGAACGGTGTCACCGCAGGCACCAACGACCTGAGCATCATGGATGGCACCTACGGTTCTGCAACAGGTATCAGAACCTATAAGGATATGTGGGACAAAGGCCTGGGCAAGTTCAATTCGCTCTATGAGGCGATGATTATCGGTAACGATGGTACTTACAGCACCCAGCGCTATCAGATGAACGACGGCAGCTATTGGGCCAAGACAACTGATAACTTCTGGCAGAACCACAACATCCTTTCTGCCTCATGGAACATCAACGACCAGTGGTCGACTTCTGCCTCGTTGCACTACACCTACGGCTATGGTTACTATCGTGAGTTCCGCCCGAACAACAAGCTCGCGAAGTTCGGAATGACCGCAAAGGATGCGGAGGGCAACAAGATCAAGAAGACCGACTTCGTGCGTGAGAAGGGCCTCTCGCAGAATACCTACGGCTTAGTGTGGAACGCGAACTATAAGGACGAGTCGTGGGATGTCGTCGGCGGCCTCTCGCTGCAGAACTTCGACGGCAATCACTTCGGCTACGTCACTTACGCTGCCAATGACATTGTGCGACAGAAATATCTGGCCAATGGCGACTATCAATACTATGACTCCGACGCCCACAAGCTCGACGGCAACGTGTTTCTGAAGGCTGCCTGCCATATCAACGACCAGTGGGATGTGTTCGCCGATATGCAGTACCGTCACGTGGGCTACAAGACCGACGGTATCAATGATAAGTTTTATGATGATGAGAGTGGTTACTACAACCAGCGCCTTGACATCGACAAGAAATATGATTTCCTGAACCCCAAGGCAGGTTTCTCGTGGAGCTTGAATGGCCAGCGTATCTATGGTTCCGTAGCCATGAGCCATCGTGAGCCTGAGCGCAACAACTTCACCGACAATGGCTCTTATCCAGCTCCTAAGGCCGAGCAGCTGATGGACTTCGAACTGGGCTATACCTATACGGGTAGCAGTTGGCATGCGGGTGTGAACGGCTATTATATGAAATATAAGGACCAGTTTGTACAGACGGGCGCCCTGAGTGATATCGGCGAGAACCTGACTACGAATATTAAGGACTCGTATCGTGCGGGCATCGAGTTGCAGGCTGGGGTGAATCCCACATCGTGGCTGACCATCGAGGGTAATGCTGCCTTGAGCACGAATAAGATCAAGGATTTCGACGAATTCGTTGAGGACTGGGATGACTGGGAGGGTAATCCCGATGCGGCAACATACCATTGCGACGGTAATGGTGACGGCCTGCGCCAGTTCCACTACGACAACTCCACGCTGGCCTTCTCGCCCTCGGCCATTCTCAATGGTTTCGTGAACTTCCACTATCAGGACATCCAGGCCGTCTGGCACACCAACTATGTCTCGCGTCAGTATCTCGATAATACAGAGAATGCAGACCGTTCGCTGCCTTGCTATTCTGTATCGAACCTCTCGTTAAGTTATAGCCTGAAACCCAGAAAGGTGTTGAAGGAGGCTGTATTCGGATTGAATTTCAACAACCTGTTTAACCGCCGCTATGCTGCCAGCGGATGGGTGTATTCCGCTGTGTGTGAGAGCTATGGCCATTCGAATGACAACCGCTATTATCAGATCGGCTTCATCCCGATGGCTGGCTTTACGATGGCTGGGAGCGTGACGCTCCGCTTCTAATATTCGGATTACTCGGAATACTCAGAATACTCAGATAACTCAGATTGAAAATGACCGAATTCCTCACCGCCCATTGGCTCGACATTGTTACCACCGTCCTCGGTCTGGCGTATATTCTGTTGGAATATAAGGCCAGCATCTGGATGTGGGCTGTCGGCTTTGCGATGCAGGCCATGGGTATCGTGCTCTATTACCAGAAAGGACTCTATGCCGACTGTGGCATGGAGTTCTATTATCTGGCAATGACCATGTACGGCTATTGGAAATGGATTCATGGCAATATTTCGAAAGAGGCATTGCCTATCCGTCATTTCCCGCGAAAAGCTATTGGTTATTGGTTATTGGTTATTGGCATCATTTGGGGAATAATCTACTGGATTCTCGTCAGCTTCACCAATTCTAACGTACCTTTAGCAGATAGTTTCACCACAGCCTTGAGCATCGTAGGCATCTGGGCTTTGGCACATAAGTATCTGGAGCAATGGTTTATCTGGATTGCGGTCGATGTGGTGACGTGTGGGCTCTATTTCTATAAGGATATCCCTTTCAAGGCCTCGCTTTATGCCCTCTATGTCGTTATTGCCGTCTTCGGCTATATAAAGTGGCGACGTATGATGCAAGCATCGACAGCACCAGAATCCCAAAGATAATCAGAAGTGAGATCGGGGTGGGTATATTGATATCCCACAACACTTCGAGTAGCATCTTCACGCCTACAAAACTGAGGATAATGCCAAGACCATATTTCAGATAGGCGAAATACTTGGCGATAGCTGCCAGGGCGAAATAAAGGGCACGCAGACCGAGGATGGCGAAGATGTTAGATGTGAGTACGATAAACGGATCGCGGCTTACGGAGAAGACGGCAGGGATAGAGTCGACAGCGAAGGCTACATCAGTAGTCTCGATCACCAAAAGGGCGATGAACAACGGCGTCGCCAGACGCTTTATGACCTCCTTCTCTCCTTCTCTCCTCAGCTCCTTTACAAAGAATTTGTCTTCGTGCATCTGATCCGTTACGGGGAAGAATTTCTTGAATAGTTTGACGAAGATATTCTTCGAGGGGTCTACACTCTCGTCGTCTTTGTGGCTGAACATCTTGATGCCTGTATAGATGAGGAAGACACCAAAAATGCCCAGAATCCATTCGAAGCGCTGCACCATCGCAGCACCAGCAAAGATAAAGATGCTCCTTAGAATCAGGGCGCCGAAGATGCCCCAGAACAATACCTCGTGCTGGTATTTCCGCTGGACGCCGAAAAACGAGAAGAGCATGAGGAACACGAAGAGATTGTCCATCGACAGCGATTTCTCAATCAGATAGCCTGCCAGAAATTCCATCGCCTTATCCGTGTTTTCAAAATGCCAGATGCCACCGCAGAAGATGAGCGACACGATAATCCAGACGGCTGTCATCTTCAGAGCCTCACCAATGCTCACCTCATGTTGCCCTTTCCGGCCAAACAGCTTGAGGTCGGCATAAAGCATCACGATAACGAGTGCATAAAACAATATCCAAGCCCACATGGGCATGCTAATCACTTCCATAACGGCTGCAAAATTACAAAAAAATACTGAGCGGTAGCAAATTTTTCACGATTCACTTTTCACTTTTACCTTTTTTTATTATCTTTGCAGCGTTAAACTTAAGGAATATGAAAAACAAACCGTTTTGGAAAGAAGCCCCGTTGTTACGTCTTGCCTTCTGTCTGATGGTGGGAATCGTCATAGGTGACCATGTCGTCATTGGATGGTGGCTACTGCCGATATTCGTGGGGATGGTAGTCTTAGCCCTGCTGTTGTGGAAACATGAGCATTTGCAGTCGATAGCCATCGCAGCTTGTTTTGTTGTGTTGGGATGGTTGTTGATGCAGCGGCAGAAGGCCTCGTTGCAAGTGACTTGGCCTGATGGTGAGGTGAGTTATGAGGTGGTGGTCATCTCTGAGCCTGTTGAAAAGCCTAAGACCATGGCGGTGGATGTGCTGTTGGCAGAGAGTGGCCGCAAGCTGAAATGTTATTTGTATAAGGATGATCGGAGTCGGCGTCTGAAGATTGGCGATGGTCTGCATATTCAGTCGCGTATCGAATCAAACAGTGATTGGCGTAGGGGTTCGTTTGACTATCGCCGCTATCTGGAGATTCACGGATTTACGGGACGAACATTCGTGGCCAGTTGGAAATGGCAGAAGACGCGTGTGTCGCTGGTGCAGTTGTCGAGGCTGGAACGGATGAGGCTCACTTTCTTGAAATTCCGCAGCAGACTATTGGCAAAAATAAGCATTCAAGGTGAGGATGCAGACGCCTATGCTGTGGTGGCAGCAATGGCGTTAGGCGACAAATCGGCTCTGACGCAAGAACTGAAAGATGTTTATTCTGTTACGGGTGCCTCACATGTCTTGGCACTTAGCGGCTTGCATATAGGCATTATCTATTCACTATTGTCGTTGTTTGTGTTCAGACGGCGGTGGCAGGTCTTATCGCAGGTTATCATCATTCTGAGCATCTGGGCGTTTGTGTTCCTCGTCGGAATGTCAACGAGTGTGATGCGCTCAGCGGTGATGCTGAGCATCTATGCTCTGTTGTCGTTGGGTCACCGTGATAGGATGTCTGTCAATACACTTGCTTTTACTGCGATTGTGATGTTGATGATCAGTCCGATGTCGCTCTTTGATGTCGGTTTCCAACTGTCGTATATGGCAGTTCTGTCTATTCTGCTGTTCGTGCCACTGATGGAAGGCGTATTTACGGAAGAATACCTGATGTCGCATCGTGTTGTGAGGTGGCTTTGGGGGATGGCGGCGGTGTCGCTTTCAGCACAGATTGGGGTCGCACCGCTGATTGCCTATTACTTCGGAAGGTTTTCGTGCTATTTCCTCCTGACGAACTTCATCGTGATACCAGCAGCGACGTTGATTCTTTATCTTTCATTGGTGGTGTTGCTGATGCCACCACTCGCGCATATATTATATAATATGGTAGCTTTGCTCAATAGCCTATTAGCGAAATTAGCAGCCATTCCTGGCGCAAGCATCGACCACCTGCAGCCAACGGTGCTGCAGGTGTCGATGATATATCTGATAATAGGGGCAATCTATCTGTTGGCCGTGAAACTTACATGTATCCGAGCCAACGCAGGATATCGTTAAGGTTCGCCACCACCATCAAGAGTATCAAGATGCCGAAACCGACATACTCAGCGCGGATCATGAAGGTCTCTGAGGGTTTGCGACGTGTAATCATCTCATAGATCAGGAACAGCACATGACCACCGTCGAGGGCTGGGATAGGCAAGATGTTCATGAAGGCGAGGATGATGGAGAGGAAGGCAGTCATCTTCCAGAAGAGATACCAGTCCCAGACAGGTGGGAAGAGGCTTCCGATGGCACCGAAGCCACCCAACGACTTGGCACCGTCGGCGGTAAAGACATATTTCATGTCGCCCACATAGCCAGCCAGCACGTTCCAACCGTACTTAATACCAGCAGGAATGCTCTCAAAGAAGCCGTATTCGCGAGTATAAGGATCATAGATGCCAGCGAGAGTCTTGACGAAGAAGCCTACCTTGAGGTCTGGGGTCAGGGTAATGGTAACAGTATCTGCGACGGTTGCGGCCTCCGCTGTCTGTTCGTCAGCAGAAGACTTAACGAGGCCTTCATGCTCATAGACGATGGTGGCGGTGCGGATTTTCAGACTGTCGGCCTGGCTCTTGGCAGCGGTCATCATGTCTTCGAGCACACCAATCTGCTCAGTAAACTCGTTGTAGGAATCCACAGGCTTGCCGTTCAGAGCGATAATCTTGTCACCCTTCTGGAGACCAATCTCCGCAGCAGGTGAATTATCCATCACACTGTCGATGACGGCAGGTATCAATGGACGCACGAACGAAGGCTCAGCCTTCAGCATGTTCAGCAGGTTGAGGTCGCCAGGGAGGTTGAGACTCATTTCCTTGCCATCGCGGATCAGGTCCACACGTTTGGCTTCAGAGAGGTCGCGGTAGAGATCGGCGGAAAAGTCCTTGAACTCGCCCTTGTCGGTGCCTACGAGGATATCGCCGTCTTGGAATCCGAGGGCTTTAGCCTCGGTGTTGAACTTCATACCTAAGGTCATGTCCTTCACGGGGATATACGTGTCGCCCCAGTGAAAGAGGATCATGGCATAGATGAACAGCGCGAGGAGGAAGTTGACAAGCACACCGCCAATCATAATCAGCAGACGTTGCCAAGTGGGTTTCGCACGGAACTCCCAAGGCTGCTCTGGCTGTTTCATCTGCTCCGTATCGAAACTCTCGTCGATCATGCCGGCAATCTTGCAGTAGCCGCCCAGTGGCAGCCAGCCCACACCGTATTGCGTATCGCTGTTCTTGGGCTTCCACTTAAACAGACTTCCGTCCCACTTCCAGATGGAGGGGTCGAAGAACAGATAGAACTTATCTACACGGACGCCGAAAAGTTTGGCGAAGAAGAAGTGCCCACCCTCGTGGAGCAACACCAGCAGGCCAATGGCCAGCATAAACTGTAACAGTCTAATCAGAAATATTTCCATGTTTCTTTTAGTTTATAGTTTAAAGTTTATAGTTTATAGATGATATGTTCTATAGACAGAAGATTATTGGGCCGCATGGAGGGGCTTGCTAAGTAATCAGCTATAAACCATAAACTATAAACCATAAACAAATTGATTTATTTCATTAATTCTGTGGCGATGCGACGCGCCTCGGCGTCGGTCGCGATATAAGTCTCATAAGTTGGATTCTTGTCGAATGTGGCACGCAGCATGGTTTCGGCAATAATATCGCCCATCTGCAGAAAACCGCATTTGTCTTCGAGGAAGCCGCGATTCACTATCTCATTGGCAGCATTCACAATACACGGCATGTTGCCGCCCTTGTCGATGGCCTCGAAAGCGAGCGCTAAACAGCGGAACTTCTTCAAGTCGGGCTCGAAAAATTCCAGATGCCTGGCCTTGAACAAATCAAGACGCTCACCACTCAGAGGCAGACGCTGTGGGAACGAAAAGGCATATTGTATCGGCAACCGCATATCGGGCACGCCAAGCTGGGCCTTTACTGAACCGTCCTGGAACTGCACGGCACTATGCACAATGCTTTGCGGATGAACCAGTACCTGTATTTGCTTGGCATCGACGCCGAAGAGCCATTTTGCCTCTATTACCTCAAAGCCCTTGTTCATCATCGAGGCCGAGTCGATGGTAATCTTCGCCCCCATGTCCCAAGTCGGATGGCGCAGGGCATCGGCCTTCGTCACGTGGGCAATCTCTTCCATCGTCTTCAGACGGAACGGACCGCCAGAGGCTGTCAGCAGAATCTTCTCTATCGGATTCTGATCCTCACCGACGAGACTCTGGAAAATGGCCGAGTGCTCGCTATCGACGGGTAGGATGGGGGTATGGTACTGCTGTGCCAGTTGCAGAATCAGTTCTCCTGCCACCACCAGCGTTTCCTTGTTTGCCAATGCGATAGCCTTGCCTGCCTTGATGGCGTGGATGGTGGGGTTGAGGCCCGCAAAGCCGACCATCGCCGTAAGCACCATGTTGATAGGTCCTGCCTCCACAATCTCGTTGAGAGCTTGGGCACCTGCATACACCTTCACGTCGGGCATATCGCTCATCAGGGCTTTCAGTTCATCGTAACGCTGTTCGTTGGCGATGACAATGGCGGCAGGCCTGAACTTATGGGCCTGCTCCGCCAACAGTTCTACTTTGTTGTTGGCGGTCAGACAGTAGACCTCATACAAGTCTCTGTGCTCTTCAATCACCTCGAGGGCTTGTGTACCTATCGATCCCGTAGAGCCGAGTATGGCAATTTGTCTTTTCATCTCTATACTCTATACTGTAAAATTCGAATTTGGCTGCAAAGGTACTACTTTTTAATGAGAATGCCCAAATTCGTTCATCCTTTTTGTGTGTTTTTTGATTTTATTGCTTATCTTTGCACACTGGAACAGATTCAATGGTAAAAAATGAAGAAGATAACGATATTATTACTGTCGCTGATTGTTGTTCTGGGCATCAAGGCACAGATGGCTAACCCCGTGCATTTTACTTCGGAACTGAAAACCGGTAAAGGAGCCGAGGCTGAGATCGTATTTCATGCTACAATCGATAAAGGATGGCATGTTTATTCTACGGAGATTGGCGACAATGGTCCTACTGAAGCCACATTCAACGTGGTGAAGATGGAAGGTGCCGAATTGGTTGGCAAACTGGAACCTCGTGGCAAGGTCATCAGGAAGATGGATAATATGTTCAACATGGAAGTGAAATACTTCGAGGACGAGGCCACGTTTGTTCAGAAAATACGATTCACCAAGCCCCAATACGATATCGACTGCTACTTAGAATATGGTACTTGTAACGATGAGAGTTGTCTGCCACCTACGGAGGTTGAACTGAAAAAGAGCGGAGACAGTCCGTCTACAGGTGCAGCCCCAGCCAAGGTTGAGGATAAAGCAGAAAACGCGACTCCCCTCGTAGAAGCTCCTGTTGCGGAGTCTGTTGACACAGCAACTGTTCCCGCTGAGGAAGTTCCTCTGACGGCTGTTGCTGATTCGTCAGATGTTGTAGGCTATCTTTGGGCTCCTGTCACTGAGGAACTGCGTGCTTTCGGTTCTGGTGAGGATATGGCTAATCGTTCATTGCTCTGGCTGTTGCTCATGGGTTTTGTGGGTGGTCTGCTGGCTGTATGTATGCCTTGTATCTGGCCAATCATCCCCATGACCGTCAGCTTTTTCCTGAAACGTTCCCAAAACAATAAGCAAAAAGGCATCAGCGAAGCATTCACTTACGGCCTTTCTATCATCGTGATTTATTTGGGATTAGGTTTGCTCGTAACGGCAATCTTCGGCTCCGATACTCTCAACGCGATGTCAACGAACGCTGTGTTCAACATCTTCATCTTCTTGTTGCTGATCGTGTTTGCCCTATCCTTCTTCGGATGGTTTGAAATCCGTCTGCCGGATAGTTGGGCCAACGCTGTGGATACGAAAGCTTCTCAGACAAGTGGGTTAATTAGCATCTTCCTCATGGCTTTTACGCTGGTGTTGGTTTCTTTCTCTTGCACGGCTCCAATTGTGGGCATGCTGCTCGTACAGACCACCACAACCGGTAATTGGCTGGCACCTGCCGTCGGTATGTTCGGCTTTGCTTTGGCATTGGCCTTGCCGTTCACACTCTTCGCCATGTTCCCCTCTTGGTTGAAGTCTGCACCGAAGTCAGGCTCCTGGATGAACACGCTGAAGATCGTACTTGGATTCATCGAGTTGGCCTTTGCTTTGAAATTCCTCTCTGTGGCTGACTTGGCCTATGGTTGGCATATCCTCGACCGTGAGGTGTTCTTGTCGTTATGGATTGTCATTTTCGCACTCTTGGGCGCTTACCTCTGTGGTTGGCTCAAGTTCCAGAGCGATGAGATAGGCGGAGATTTGCAAAAACCTATGCCTGTACTGTGTATCATGGGCGGACTGGTGTCGCTGGCCTTTGCCATCTATATGGTTCCAGGCCTGTGGGGAGCACCTTGTAAGGCCGTCAGTGCCTTTGCACCACCTATCAGCACGCAGGACTTTAATCTCAACCAGAAAGTCGTTGAGGCTGAATATCGTGATTATGAATCAGGAATGGCCGCTGCCCGTGCTCAGGGTAAGCCTGTATTCCTTGACTTTACGGGCTTTGGTTGCGTGAACTGCCGGAAGATGGAGGCTTCGGTATGGACTGATGCCCGTGTGGCCGACAAACTGAAAAACGACTATGTGCTCATCTCGCTCTATGTGGATGACAAGACACCGCTGACTGAGCCTTTTGAGGTGACTGATGAGAATGGCGACAAAAAGACTTTGCGCACGGTGGGAGCGAAGTGGAGTTATTTGCAAAGCCATAAGTTCGGTGCCAATGCCCAGCCGTTCTATGTAGCGCTTGACCCTGTTACTGGCAAACCACTTACTGGTAGCCGTGGTTTCAATGAGGATGTTTCAGCCTATCTCGAATTCCTCAACCAAGGACTGATGAACTCAGATAAATAGGCTATAACAAAGAATTGTTATAAGTCCAAGAGCCCTTCAGGCAGGTTCATGGTAATGGTGTGGGCCTGCTGGTCGATGGCGGTAATAAGATCCTCGGAAGCGGGGATAAGGCTGCCGTTCTCGAGTTCGAAGAGGATATTGATGGTTGTATCGTCGACAGCAGCGATGCGGCCGATTATGTTTCCGCTGTCAGCTTGGATAATGTCGAAGCCCACAATGGCTGCCCAAGAGATATTGTCTTCATCAGTGTCTGCAAGTTCGCGGGGGAAGTAGACTTCGCAACCAGTCAGCTCGCGGGCACGCTCCTGAGTGTCGATGTCTTCGAACTTGATGATAGCATTGGCATCGCTTTTGAAACAGTATTCTTCGATGAAGAAGGGTACAAAAATACCATCAACTTTCAGAATCAGATAGTCTGCATCGACACGATCGAACACATCATCGTCGAAGAGAAAACTAACCTCTCCCTTCACACCGTGCGTTTTGCCCAGCTTCCCAATCTGATATACCTCTTCCTCTCTGATCATATCTCTTACCTCTTACCACTCACCTCTCTTGTAATTTTGGCACCGAGGGCGTTAAGGCGGTCCTCAATATGCTCGTAGCCGCGGTCTATCTGTTCGATGTTGTCGATGCGGCTCGTACCTTTGGCACTCATGGCAGCTATCAGCAGGGCGATACCTGCACGGATGTCAGGACTCGACATGCGGCCTCCACGCAAAGTGATTTTCCGATCGTGGCCCACGACAACAGCACGGTGAGGGTCGCATAGGATAATCTGGGCACCCATGTCGATGAGCTTATCAACGAAAAACAGACGGCTTTCGAACATCTTCTGGTGGAAAAGCACGCTGCCACGAGCTTGGGTGGCAACCACGATCAAGACAGAAAGGAGGTCGGGCGTCAATCCTGGCCAGGGGGCATCGGCGAGGGTCATGATAGTGCCGTCGATAAACGACTGTATCTCGTAATGGCGCTGTTTGGGAATCACCAGATCATCGCCCTCTACCTTGATTTTCACGCCAAGACGACGGAAGGAATCGGGGATGATACCGAGGTTGTCGACAGAAACGTTTTTGATGCGTATGCCGTCGCCACACATAGCGGCCATGCCGATAAACGAACCCACCTCGATCATGTCGGGCAGAATCGTATGCGTTGCGCCATGCAGGCTCTTCACGCCCTCGATGGTCAGCAGGTTGGAGCCGATGCCGCTGATGTTGGCGCCCATCTGGTTCAGCAGGTGACAGAGTTGTTGCAGATAGGGTTCGCAGGCAGCATTATAGATAGTGGTGGTGCCTTTGGCAAAGACTGCGGCCATGATGATATTGGCGGTACCTGTCACTGAGGCTTCGTCGAGCAGCATGTAGGTGCCTTTGAGTTGCTTAGCTGCAATCTCGTAGACATTGCGTCCTTCGATACGGTTGAACTTCGCACCTAACTTCTCGAAACCGAGAAAGTGGGTATCGAGTCTGCGACGGCCTATCTTGTCGCCGCCGGGCTGAGTGATGACGGCCTTGCCCATCCTTGACAACAGCGGACCAATCATCAGTACGCTGCCTCTGAGTTGAGCGCACTTCTGCACAAACTCATCGCTCTCAAGATAGTCGAGATTCAATGTGTCTGCCTGGAAAGTATAGGTGCCGGATAGTCCGGGATGAACGGAGTCCTTGGATATTCCAGCTGTTACTTTTACGCCGATGTCCTTGAGCAGTTGGATCAGATTGTTAACATCACGGATGTCGGGGATGTTATGGATGGTCACCTCCTCGCTCGTCAGCAAGGTGGCACAAATCACCTGTAGTGCCTCGTTCTTGGCACCTTGTGGTGTAATCTCACCACTCAGCGGATAACCTCCCTCAATGATAAATGATGCCATAGGCTGGTCGTTATTTTATTTCTTTTTCTTGCCGGACTGCTTGCTGTCGTTGGGATTGACCTTATCAAACTTAAACGTATTCAGGTCAAGCTGAATCCTTCCGTTGGTATATCGTGCCAGATCATCCGCTACGCGCTCATCCTCTATAGAGCCGTGCCCCCAGAGCACAAGGTCACGCTTCATTTGATTGGCAGTTTTCCTGACCAACGCATCGCGCTCTTCATCTTCAGGCATGGTCTTCAGGAGTTCAAGCAATTCCTCTACGAGGTGACCATAGTGGCGCAGCCTGATATGACTATCCGGCAGGGGCAACGGTTCAGGCTTGGAAAGAATCTTGTCGGCCTCCGACACATCGTAGGGCCAGTCGATATCCAATTCCCGATGGCTCATCAGATAGAGATGGTTCCATAGGGTCTGCTCATAATCGGCATTGTCCCTCAGCTGGGGATTCTTGTTCTCCATCTGATGGATGATGGCCATTGCGCACTTCAACCGTTCTTCTTTCGTAGGCAGTTCGCAGGCGTATTCCACCATCTTCTGTATCTCACGCCCGTATTCGGATAAGATGAGCTTCGGGCGCTCTGTGTTGTAGTCTAATCCTTTGATATCCATAATTCTTATTTAGTTTATAGTTTAAAGTTTATAGTTTATAGATGATATGTTCTATAGATTGATTATTGCCCATCATTGAGGGGCTTGCAGGGTAATCAACTCTAAACTCTAAACTATCAACTCTAAACATAATTTATCCTTAAATTAATTTCTTCGGAAGCTTTGCCACGAAGTCCTTCAGATAGTAGGGCACGAAATAGGCCACATCCTCGAACTGCTCGTTCAGCAGACGACGTTCAGCCAAAGGCTGCATCCACTTGGCCAGCGGTTCGATGCCTTCTATCAGGTGGGCATTCGGATGATTGATCGTTGCCATGCATTTCTGGGCGCCATTGCCGAAGAAATACACGGGATGTTTGTCGAGATACTCCTTATAGGTTTCTTCTGTCACAACGTCAGCGCCAATCTCTCTGACGGGTTTCAGCGCTCTGTTGTAGATGCCGGCATACACTTCCATCCGTCTGGCATCGAGCATCGGACAGAGCAAAGCATCTTCCTCTGGAATCTCCCTCAGCAGCACAGGCACGCAGAGCAGTTCCAGCGTAGGCACGGCGATGAGTTTCAGGTCTCTGCCATAGCAGATGCCCTTGGCCATCGACACGCCGATGCGCAGACCTGTATACGAGCCAGGTCCGCAGCTCACGGCTACAGCATCAAACGGAATGGCGTGATTATCCGTAAACGAAAGGGCCTCGTCGACCATCGTTCCAAGTTTTTCCGCGTGCCCCAGACTGCTGTGATCGTCCTGTTGGAAAATCACCTGAGAATCTTCCGACACGGCTACGGAACACACATTCGTACTGGTCTCTATATGTAGTATCGTCGACATTCTTTCTTTGTCTTCTATATTAATAAGGTGCAAAGGTACGAACTTTTCCGCCAATAACAATCGTTTTATCAGAAATTAACTTAGAAATGCTCATTTCCTCAGCACGTAGTACTTCTGGCTCCGGCTCCCTTTGCTGGCGATGCCTGACGAGGGATTGAGGGCCAACTGGCGCAGCTCGGTAGTAGCCGATGTGCGTGAGAGTCCCGTCAGCTTTACATAGTCTGGCACCCTCATAAACATGTTTTTCTCAAGAAACTCGTGAGCCTTTTGGATGCGTTCTTCGGGTGTCAGGGCTGATTTGCGCAGTCTGCTCACTCCCCCCTTCTCTAACACACACTTGCGACCCGTCGTTCTGATGAGGTCTGGATCAGGCCTATACGCCACGCCCGTTACATTGATGCTTTTGGCATTGTGCGAAGGCTCACCCTCCTCGAAAGCATCTTGTAGCAGATCGCTCCTCACACCGAGTTTTGCATGGAAGGTACCAATACTGTCGAGTTTCACGGAATAGCCTTCTGCCATGCACAAAGCTAACTTCTCGCTTACCAGCGTAAGGACGCCTAAGATCTGAGCTTCTTCCATTTTGCCTTCGCGAGCGCATTGGCTCACAAACTGCTGAAAGTTCATCGGACTCAGTTTCATTTTGTAACAGGCTTGCGTCCGTCCAGTACCGTTCAAATCGGAGATTTCTTGCTTGATATATTTTGCGTACATAATACTAATTGTTTGATTCTGTTGCAAAGTTAATCAAAACATCTGAAAAATACAAAACTGCGACGCGGTTTTATCAAATTGCGTCGCAGTTTTAACAAACATTGCCGTGGATTTAACAAACGCCGTCGCAGTTTAAGCATTACTTGGCACCTTCCTACCTTTTAGCACGGCACTTTCTTTCTTTTTATAGGCATGAAAGTAAGATTTAGTAGGTAACTCTTTTGCCCTTATTGTTGTTATGCCAATTATTGTTAATGCCTGTCACGTTTCGAGGGCTTGCTGCGTCTATTAATTGAATATGGAACAAAAGGAGTTCGAAACTTTGATACGTGGGGTTCGCCCTCGACTGTACCACGAGGCATTCCGTCAATTGCAGGACAAGGATGAGGCGGAAGATGTGACTCAAGAGACGGTGCTGAAGCTCTGGGCCATGCGACAGGAGCTGAACCAGTATCGAAGTGTAGAGGCACTGGCCATCGTGATGGCAAGGCGAATCGCACTGACGAGGAAAAGGAAGAAAACGGTTTCATTGACTGACTGGCAAAAAGTGGACATTGCTGAAAGCAACACGCCTGAAGCGACAGTCATCAGTCAAGAGGAAGAAGACAGAGTGCTACGCCTGATGTCGAAACTGCCAGACGCTCAGAAAGTCGTACTGAGGATGAAACACCTCGACGGCTTGGAAACCTCTGAGATTGCCCGTATCACTGGCAGCAGCGAAGAGTCTGTCCGCCAAAACCTCTCAAGAGCCAGAAGAAAGATAATGCAAATGTTTATCAAATAACGAATATGGAAGAGATAAAAATACGACAACTGATCAATCGGTTTCTCAATGGAGAGACAACCAATGCCGAAGAGCAGATGCTCTACGATTACTTTGCAGGCGAGGACATCGCACCAGAACTGATGCAGTATCGTGACATGTTCCGCTGGTATTCAGCACATGTAAAGACTTGCATAGGCAAGTACGTAAGCTTCAGTGGAAAAGCTTCGCGAAGTGAGTTCTGGAGTTGGACGTTGTTTGTCGCCGTTGTCTCAGGGGTGTTGTTCGGAATGGTTGCGATGCTTGTCGCCATCCGCAGTGCTGTAGGGCCGGATACAGCTTCCAATCCACTCAATTGGCTCAATTCAATCATCTTCCCAATTTTCGTGCTCCTTGGTCTGTTCCTCCTTTTCTGTCTGCTTCCCTCATTAGCCGTAACTATCCGCAGACTGCGTGATGCAGGTTATCGTCCTTGGATAATCATCTTTCCTATATTGCTTTTAATAGGCTCATACTATCCGGCCTTGGTTGTTGCACTTTCAGGCATGGATAGCACCCCACCTGAGATTCCTTTGCCTTATTGCTATGCTTATTTGATATTCACAGTAGCAGTTTGCCTGCTTTATGTAGTTCTTTTAAACCGGAAATCAAAAGTCGGTTCTTAACATGCGATGTCGCTCTGTACAACCTTTGGTTCGTTCGAATAGTCTCCACGCCTTGTCCGAATAATCCCGACAACTCATTCAAATGGTCTCTATACCTATATAGACTATATCTGAACGACTCGTTGAGACTATTTGAGCGAGTCAAAGAGACTATTTGAATGAAAATCTCCCAATTATTTGTCAGTTTGCGAAAAACTCCGTATATTTGTAACTAAATAGTGGAACTATAAAGATGAATAAAAAACAACTCATTATCATTTTCCTTTCTGTCTTTTCTATTCTTTTATGTAAAGGAGAGAATAATACAGGTTCAACGGCGAGTTTAAAGGATATTACAATTAGCAACTATCCTATATTGGATGGTTCTGATTCTACAAGCCCACTTCGATACATATTAATGTGTAAACTATTGGGGTTTGATTACGAGTGGCAAGCAAGTCCGTTCATTCAAAATCCAGACGAAGCCCCAAAACAAGTTGTGCCAATCTATTCATGCAGTGAGGAAGAGGAACGAGAATTAAGGACAAAACGTTTGCTGAATTCCAATACACACAAATCGTTTGTGAATCTTATTGATGACAAAGTTGAGGTTATTATTACCGCCAGAAGTATATCTCGTGACGAAAAGGC
>JAFZCU010000177.1 GCA_017556145.1 Prevotella sp.
CAAGAAGCCGCTGCTGGTAGCCTGCGACGTCTATCGTCCTGCTGCCATCGAGCAGTTGAAGGTGGTGGGTGAGTCAGTCGGTGTGGATGTCTATACCGAGGAAGGCAACAGGAATGTGGTCGAGATTGCCCAGAACGCCATCCGCAAGGCCAAGCAGGAGAGCTATACCGTCGTCATCGTCGATACCGCCGGTCGTCTAGCCGTCGACGAGGAGATGATGAACGAGATTGCCAACCTGAAGCAGGCCATCAACCCTGATGAGACACTCTTCGTGGTCGACTCGATGACCGGTCAGGATGCAGTGAATACGGCCAAGGAGTTCAACGACCGTCTTGACTTCGACGGCGTGGTGCTCACCAAACTCGATGGTGACACGCGTGGTGGTGCCGCCCTCTCTATCCGCACCGTCGTCACCAAGCCCATCAAGTTCGTGGGCACGGGCGAGAAGATGGAGGCCATCGACGTGTTCCATCCCGAACGTATGGCCGACCGAATCCTCGGCATGGGCGATGTGGTCTCGCTCGTGGAGCGTGCCCAGCAGCAGTTCGATGAGGAAGAGGCCAAGCGCCTGGAGAAGAAGATCCGTAAGAACAAGTTCGATTTTGACGACTTCATGGGTCAGATCCAGCAGATCAAGAAGATGGGTAACATCAAGGAACTTGCTTCGATGATCCCGGGTGTGGGTAAGCAGATCAAGGACCTTGATATAGACGACAACGCCTTCAAGGGCATCGAGGCCATCATCAACTCGATGACACCCAAGGAGCGTGCTAATCCGGATATCATCAACCAGAGCCGTAAATTGCGCATTGCCAAGGGTTCGGGTACCAAGCTTGAGGATGTGAACCGCCTGATGAAGCAGTTCGACCAGACGCGTAAGATGATGAAGATGGTGACGGGCATGGGCAACAGCCGTATGGCTCAGATGGCCGCCGCCATGAAAATGAAGGGCGGCATGCCGAAGATTTAGAGGTAAGAAGTAAGAGGTAAGAAGTAAGAGGTAAGAAGTAAGAGGTAAGAAGTAAGAGGTAAGAAGTAAGAGATATGCAGTTAATTGACGGAAAGGCAACGGCAGCGGCCATTAAGGCTGAGATTGCCGAAGAGGTAAAGGAAATTGTGGCCAACGGCGGCAAGCAACCCCATTTGGCAGCCGTTTTAGTAGGTCACGACGGTGGCTCTGAGACGTATGTAAAG
Source organism: Prevotella sp. (assembly GCA_017556145.1). Classification (GTDB taxonomy): domain Bacteria; phylum Bacteroidota; class Bacteroidia; order Bacteroidales; family Bacteroidaceae; genus Prevotella. The sequence goes on from JAFZCU010000177.1 coordinate 1,195, forward strand.
AATAAGGTGTTAGCCTGTGAGGCCTGTGGCTTCAAGAGCACCCTCATCCGATTCGAGGCAGATATCACCGAAGAGGAGCTTCTGGCTTGTGTCGATCAATTAAACCAGGACGACGATGTCGACGGCTTTATCGTGCAGCTCCCCCTGCCCAAGCACATCGACGAGCAGAAAATTATCGAGGCCATCGACTATCGTAAGGATGTCGACGGTTTCCATCCCATCAACGTAGGGCGTATGGCCATTGGCCTGCCTTGCTTTATTTCTGCCACCCCTCTGGGCATCATCACGTTGCTGAAGCGCTATAACATCGAGACCAGTGGCAAGAAGTGTGTCGTCCTCGGACGTTCCAATATTGTCGGCAAGCCGATGGCGCAGCTGATGATGCAGAAGCAGTATGGCGATGCCACAGTCACCGTGTGTCACTCCCGCTCAAAGACCTTGAAGGATGAGTGCCGTGCTGCCGACATCATCATCGCTGCCATAGGCCAGCCTGATTTCGTGACGGCTGACATGGTGAAGGAGGGTGCCGTGATTGTCGATGTGGGTACCACGCGCGTGCCCGACGCTTCGAAGAAAAGCGGCTTCCGCCTGAATGGCGATGTGAAGTTCGACGAGGTGGCTCCCAAGTGCTCTTTCATCACCCCCGTTCCTGGTGGCGTAGGGCCGATGACCATCTGCTCGCTGATGAAGAACACCCTCGCCGCCGGCAAGAAAGAGTATTATAAATGACGGCCGAGGAGTATTATCAGCTGGGTAATGAGGCCCGCAAGCGCGGGCAGTGGCACGAAGCCATCAACCATTATATCCAGGCCATCGAGCTCGATCCTGACAGTCCTGCTGTCGAAGCCAAGCGGATGCTCGACGATATCATGGCCTTCTACTGCAAGGATATGTATAACCCCTGATCACCGTCTTTTTTGTCGTTTCATTTGTTCGCGACCTGCTTGAATTTAAAGGTGTAGAAGATGTCGCCTGCTGTAACTGTCAGTTGAAGCGGTCTTTCTTGCTTTGTTTCATTAGCCTCAAAAACAACTTTCAGTTTATTCCCGCTTGTCTCGACCTTGAACCAATCTGCCGATATCGTATGATAATCATTCGCTTCACGGGGAGGGTAATAGTATTTCCCGTTAGACACCGCACTATCTACCCAAGGGGCTGAATAGTTCTGACAAGAGAAAGTAAATACAGTTCCATTAGCAGAAACATTATAAACGCCATCGGACGTCTGTACTGGCACTTCTGCTTTCCAAACCATAGGGTCCCACTTCCCATCAGGGTCGTCGCTGCAAGAGTTGAAGGAGAGGACAGCGACAGTCGCCACAAGGATGCTTCTCCAAATCTTCATTGTTTTCATTTTCGTTATATTCTTATTGTTATTGTTTCTGATTGACTCATATTGTTTGCAAAGGTAAGGCGTTTTCCGCATACCTCCAAATAAAATGGGAAAAAAAAGCAGTGAGCCCCAATTTTATCAATTAAGTCAGCATTTTCGCGTTTTTTTTGCGAAAATGTTGGCTGTTTGGGAGATTTAGTGTAATTTTGCGGAATAATTCCGAAATAAACTAAATAAGTATATGAAACATCAGTTGAGAAGTGCTGTTTGCACGGAGGGTCGTCGTATGGCTGGTGCTCGTGCGCTGTGGGTGGCTACAGGCATGAAGCATGAGCAGTTTGGTAAACCTATCATCGCTGTGGTCAATTCTTTCACTCAGTTTGTGCCTGGCCATACGCATCTGCACGAGATCGGACAGATTGTGAAGGCTGAAATTGAGAAGATGGGCTGTTTTGCCGCTGAGTTCAATACCATCGCCATCGACGACGGCATCGCCATGGGTCACGACGGTATGCTTTATTCGCTGCCCTCACGCGACATCATTGCTGACAGCGTGGAGTATATGGTGAATGCCCATAAAGCCGATGCCATGATCTGCATCTCGAACTGCGATAAGGTGACACCGGGTATGCTGATGGCCTCGATGCGGTTGAACATACCTACAGTGTTCTGTAGCGGTGGTCCGATGGAGGCTGGACGCTGGCGTGGTGAGAATGCCGACCTGATTACGGCGATGGTGAAGGGTGCCGACCCTTCTGTTACTGATGAAGAGATTAAGGAGATTGAAGAATGTGCTTGTCCCGGATGCGGTTCGTGCTCAGGAATGTTTACAGCCAACTCGATGAACTCGTTGACCGAGGCAATCGGATTGAGTCTGCCAGGCAATGGTACTATTCTGGCTACCCATACCAATCGTATCGAACTCTTTAAGGCTGCTGCCCGTCAGGTGGTGAAGAATGCATTCGCTTATTATGAAGACGGCGACGAGAGCGTATTGCCTCGTAGCATCGCTACTCGTAAGGCCTTTATGAATGCGATGGCTCTCGATATCGCGATGGGAGGAAGCACGAATACCGTGCTCCATCTGCTGGCTGTAGCCCAAGAGGCAGGCACTGATTTTACGATGAAGGATATCGATGCCTTGAGCCGCAAGGTGCCCTGTCTCTGCAAACTGGCGCCAAATACGCAGAAATACAGTGTTCAGGAGTGTGGACGGGCTGGTGGTATTCTCGGTATCCTCAATGAACTGAACAAGGGTGGCCTGATTGATGGCTCTGCTATCCGTGTGGATGGTATGACGCTTGCTGAGGCTATGAAGAAGTATGATATCTCTGATGACTCTGAAAATTCCGATAAGAAGATCTACTATTCCGCTCCTGGCAACCGCTTCTCTACGAAGATGGGCTCACAGTCGGAAGAGTGGGAGAGTCTTGATACCGACCGAGCCAACGGCTGTATCCGCGACCTCGAACATGCTTACACCAAGGACGGTGGCTTAGCCGTGCTCTTTGGCAATATCGCTCAGGACGGTTGTGTGGTGAAAACTGCTGGTGTAGACGAGAGCCTGTGGCACTTTGAAGGTCCGGCAGTGGTGTTCGACTCCCAGGAGGATGCCTGTGAGGGTATTCTTGGCGGCAAGGTGAAGAGTGGCGACTGCGTGGTGATTACCCACGAGGGTCCGAAGGGCGGTCCTGGTATGCAGGAGATGCTTTACCCCACCAGCTATATCAAGTCGATGCACTTGGGTAAGGAGTGTGCACTGATTACTGACGGTCGTTTCTCTGGTGGCACATCCGGCCTTAGCATTGGCCACATATCGCCAGAGGCTGCCAACGGTGGTAACATTGGTAAAATCAAGGATGGCGACATCATCGTCATCGATATCCCAACGCGCAGTATCTGTGTGAAACTCACCGATGAGGAGCTGGCGGCCCGTCCGCAGCAGCCGCTGAAGCGTAATCGTATCGTGTCGAAGGCACTGAGGGCCTATGCCCAGAGTGTTTCCTCAGCCGATAAGGGTGGTATAAGAATAATAGATTAGGAATATGAGAGACAGAATTACAGGATCAAAGGCGCTGATGAGGGCGTTGCAGGCAGAAGGGGTGAAGACTATCTTCGGATATCCCGGTGGCAGTATTATGCCTGTCTACGACGCACTTTTTGATTATACGCGTGGTGAGAAGAAGTGTTTCGACCATATTCTGGTACGTCACGAGCAGGGAGCTACCCATGCTGCCGAGGGCTATGCCCGTGTCTCAGGTGAGGTGGGCGTTGCCTTAGTGACCAGTGGCCCTGGTGTAACCAATACACTGACTGGTGTTGCCGATGCCATGCTCGACTCTACACCTATAGTTGTCATAGCAGGACAGGTCCCCATCGCTGCATTGGGTACGGATGCTTTTCAGGAGGTTGACCTTGTGGGTGTGTCACAGCCAATCTCGAAGTGGAGTTATCAGATTCGTCATGCTGAGGATGTGGCGTGGGCTGTGAGTCGTGCGTTCTACATCGCTCGTACAGGTCGTCCTGGTCCTGTTGTGCTTGATTTTGCCAAGAATGCTCAGGTTGAGGAGATCGATTGGAATCCTTGCAAGGTTAGTTTCGTGCGTTCCTATGTACCTTATCCGAGACTTGATACTGAGGCTGTGCGTCAGGCTGCTGAACTCATCAACAATGCCAAGAAGCCCTTGGCACTTGTGGGTCAGGGTGTGGAACTCGGCAATGCTCAAAGCGAATTAATTCAATTCTTGGAAAAAGCAGATATTCCTGCTGGTCGTACGATGCTTGGCCTGTCGGCTCTTCCCTCAAACCACCCACTTAATGTCGGCATGCTTGGCATGCACGGTAATTATGCTGTTAATCTGAAGGAGCAGGAGTGTGACGTGCTGATTGCCATCGGTATGCGATTCAGTGATCGTGTGACTGGCAATCTGAAAACCTATGCCAAGCAGGCAAAGGTGATTCATCTGGATATCGACCATAGTGAGATTGACAAGAATGTGAAGACTGATGTGGCGGTAATTGCCGACTGTAAGGAGTCGCTCCCGGCTATCACGGCTTTGCTTAATAAGAAGAGTCATGAGGAATGGCGTGATTCGTTCAAGCCGCTTGATCAGATGGAACGTGAGAAAGTGATTGAACCTGCCATCCATCCCAAGGAAGGTCCTCTTTTGATGGGTGAGGTAGTGAACATGGTGGCAGAACAAGCGCCTGATGATGCCATACTTGTGACGGATGTTGGTCAGAACCAGTTGTTTGCGACCCGTTACTTCAAGTATCACCATAAGCGCAGTATCTGCACCAGTGGTGGTCTTGGTACGATGGGTTATGGCATGCCGGCTGCTATTGGAGCAACCTTTGCTGCCCCGAAGCGGTGCGTCTGTTGTTTCATGGGCGACGGTGGTTTCCAGATGTGTATCGAGGAACTCGGCACCATTATGGAACAGAAGGCTCCTGTGAAGATGATTGTGATGAACAACCACTATCTTGGCAACGTTCGCCAGTGGCAGGATATGTTCTGGCTGCGACGCAAGTCGTTTACGAAGATGATGAATCCCGACTATTCTATGATAGCGAAGGGCTATGGTATTTCTTATATGGCATTGACTGAACGGAAGGATTTGGCTGCCGCTGTTGAGCAAATGCTCAAGACCGATGGTCCGTTTATCCTCGAGTGTGCTATCAAGGAGGAGGACAATGTGTTGCCAATGACGCCTCCTGGTATGGATGTGGATAAAATGATGTTAGAAATATAAGGTTATGGAAGAGAGAAAGCTATATACCCTTCTGGTTTATTCAGAGAACGTGGCTGGTATCCTGAATCAGGTGACAGCTGTGTTTACCCGTCGTCAAGTGAATATCGAGAGCCTGAATGTGTCGGCGTCTAGTATCCCTGGTGTGCATAAATATACTATCACTGCCTGGAGTAGCGACGAGGACCAAATCATCAAGATTGTCCGTCAAATAGAGAAGAAAATAGATGTGGTAAAGGCGAACTACTTTACTGACGATCAATTGTTTATCCGTGAGTCAGGCCTTTATAAACTTGCCACTGATAAAGTCTTGGATAATCCGGAGATATCCCGTACCATCCGCCGTTTCGATGCACATATCATCGAGGTGAACCCCACCTATACCATTGTGATGAAGCACGGTATCACAGAAGGAATTATCGAACTGTTCCGTGCGCTAGATGCCTTTGGCTGTGTGTTACAGTATACCCGTTCCGGGCGTATTGCCGTTACCCGTGGCATGCAAGAGCAGGTAAGCGAGTTCCTCGAACAGCGTGAACAAGAACAATAGGCAAACATAAAAAAGCCCTGCAAATCTGCAGGGCTTTTTTATAGTTCGTTGTTTTCTATGAATTCTTGGGTTTCTTATACCAATCCTTATTATTAGCACCTTTTGAGGTAGACCATCCGATGAAGTCTGGGAAGTACTTATCGATACGCTTCGACTCGTTATCCCTTACGAGGATGGTGTTCTTAAACGGTTCAATCGTTACACTACTGAGGAAGAATGCAAACGGGTAGTCGGTCGCATTGAGATAGTATTTACCTTCGCCAGGAACCGACAGGTCATCACTTCCCTCTTTGCCGAAGTAAGACATGATCATCTTGCTGGTTGGCGCTTCATACGGGATGTGAACTTCCCAACGGCCATTGCCTTCGTTTCTGTAGATAAATGGCTTGACCTTGGTCTTTTGTTTCTCTGTAATGCCATCCTTATATTCAAACTCGATGACGAACTGTGTGCCGAGCGTTCCTTTGATGTCGTCGGTCAGGAAATATACCTTGCTGCCATCAGCTTCATCTTCTGTGGTAAAGTTAACCTCTTTCACGTCTGCACCCTTGATGGTCTTCATCTTGACAATACTGGGCGTTACATTGTTCTTGATGGTTACAGCGAGACCGCTCTTCAACGTCACGTAGTTCTGATAGGTCGTCAGGTTGATGGTCTCTTTTTTAATCATATAGGCGGTCGTTGCCACGTCTGGCGTTTTCCAGGTCCACACCTGCGAATAGTCTACCACGGCGTCGTTCATGTCGTAGTCACCCTCAGAAGGCCACAGGTCCTCATAGGCATATACGCCAGTTGTCTTAGTCTCCTTCTCATCGGGTGTGGGGAGCTCCTCAAACACGCCTACCGGCTTCAGGGCAAGGATAAAGTCGTCGTAGTCATCATCATTACAAGCATCTTCAAACGATACGATGGCATACTGCTGTCCATCAGCGTTCTGATAGGCAAACTTCGCTGTACGGGCCTGACCAGTGGGGTTGGGGAATTTATAAGTGCCCTTGTCTGCTTCGTTCTGCTCCTGGTCGTCAGAGCTGTATGACAGACCTTCCGTGCTGGAAGCCCATGCGTTATACTGGCGTCCGATATCAGAGTTTTTCAGATCACCTTTGTAACTGTTATAGTACTTCTTGTCGCCTACAGTCTTCTGCATGCCCCAACCATTTGATTTCAGGATAAAACCAATTCTCATGCCTTCAGGGAATTCGGTAGTTGCACCAGAGAAGTCGTTATTAGCGATGTTGGGATAGTAAATCAACTGAACCATATCGCCATCTTCGAGAGCTATATTGCCGTAGTAATTATTTCCTTTACTCTTGACAAAGTCCGATTTCCCGTCCTGTGTGTTGGGGAACAGCATGATGATGTTCAGGTCCTCAGGCTTGGTCGGTACATCGTCTGCAGTATAATAGTAGTAGCCCATGGTACTGTTCCAGCAGGTGTTGCCTCCCACCACGGTAACCGCCACTTCACTCTTCTTGTCTAAAATAAGATCATAAGGCTGTCTGTATCTGGTATCGCAGGTCTTCTTGTTCGTCAGGGCGTTGCCGATGGTCTGCTTAATGCCATTCATCTCTTCTTCCGTGAAAGCCAACTTGCTGTAGCTGGGGTTTTCGCTGGTCATTAGGTACGCTGGCCTTCCAGTATTGGCATCCCATTTTCCAAGTGGAGTCGCCCAGTCTTTGTAGATTCTTTCCCCGGTGTTATCGCCGGTTCTCCAATTAACGAGGAAGCTCAGTTGATAAAGCGTCTCTAGACTATTAGTCAAATAAACGTCGCCACGGGTCGTGGCAGATGCACCACGGGTCATTGCGCGTGAATTCTTGGCTGTTATGTTGGCTGAACCGTTCTGGACATCGCACTCAAGCAGCTGATCTTTCACAAAGAAGTTTCCTGTATAGATATATAGATGTTCTGCGAAAGCGGGAAGCGTGACGGTTTCATTGAAGATACCAGATCTGTTCGTAAACGATTCGAACACCGGTTCAATGTCAGTTCTCAATACAGGGTCAGCGTCGTCCGACATAGGATTCTCGTCATAGATGCTGAAAAACACGGCACCAGCGCCACATGCAGAATAATCAATAGCCAGATTGACAGTTTGAATCGTAGAGAAATCAAATGTGTTTGCTTCCGGCTTCTCTTTGTTACCATTATTACCGTATTCGGGATCATAAAGGTCGTGTGAATGACAACCGACAATTGTCATTGCTACAATCAACAAGATTGGAAAAGCGTTTCTAGTTCTCATATCTAATTACTGTTAAAAGATATAAAAATTATTTGATTTCTGATTGTAAAAATAGGTAAATTATTTGGGCTTTATCTATTTTTTCTTGTTTTTTTTCTATTTTTTAATGAATGTTATCTATTTTACCGTCTTTTTCTATAACTTTGCAACGAAAATAAACAAAATACTAATTCATGAATAAAATAGGTATCTATCCCTTTCTTGCTGAGCCGTTCCACTGCGACGTTTCGCAGCGGCTCTTTATGGGACATCTGGGCAACCACATGCTCAATGCTGCAGACTTTCATTCAACGGACCGTGGATTCGGCATGAAGTACCTGTTGACCGTCAACCGTTCTTGGGTGCTTTCTCGTCTTGCCATTGAGATGGATGAGATGCCGTTGATGTATACCAAGTTCAATGTCGAGACGTGGATAGAATCAGCCATGCGCTATTTCACCTCACGTAACTTTCGTGTAGTAGGGGAGGAAGGCAAGGTTTATGGCTACGGGCGTAGCATATGGGCGATGATTGATACGGAGAGCCGTCAGCCGACGGATATCTTTGCCATCGACAATGGCGCCATCAACAACTGGATTGTAAAAGACAAGGAATGTCCAATCGATAAAGGTGGTCGTGTGAAGATGACAGATGAGGCTGAATTTCTTAGAACAATTGATACCCATTACAACGATGTCGACATCAATGGGCACATCAATTCCGTAAAGTATATCGAGCACGTGCTTGACCTATGGGATCTCAATTGGTATCGGGAACACCGCATCCGACGCTTTGAAATCGCTTATGTAGCGGAGGCCCATCAGGGCGATAAGCTCTCGTTCTATCGGGTGCAAGAAGGTGATAATGTTTTTTCCATCCGTATCGTGAAGACCTCTGAGGGAACAACTGAACCCGTGGAAGTTTGCCGCAGCAAAGTGGTATTTGTTCTTTGATGCTGATAAGGCTATTTAATAGGCAATAATAAACACCCCGTCATTCGTTGAGAATGGCGGGGTAATATGTCTTATGACTTCGTTTTTCCTTACTTCGTTGTATCTGTGAAGGTTGCCACGCGGTTGAAGTCAACCTCATCGAAGAGTTCATCGGTAGCACCCATGCCTTGGATGGTCAGACGACTGGCGGCAATGCCATAACGGCTGACAAGGGCATCCTTCACGGCCTGGGCACGATTCTCCGACAGACGCTGGTTCAGCTCGGGGTTACCCTCGGGCGAAGCATAGCCTTTGATGAGGATCTTCGACTCAGGATGATTCTTCATATATTTGGCAATCATCGCCACGCTGGCCATCTGGGCAGCATCGACCGAACTCTTGCCCTGACCGAATATGACGGTAGGCTGCAGCACATTGTTATTCACCACCTGAGTCACCTTCGTCACCTTGTTGACCACCGTAGGTTTCACCTTCTTGGCAGCCTCGAGTGAGTCCTCAAGTTCTGCGATGCGGCGGATATCGCGGGCAATGCGACGGTCCTTGTTGTCACTCTCATCGCGAAGCTCGTTGATACGGGCGTTCAGATCATCGATTTCCGACTGGTCGCGCAGACGGGCATAGGCGAAGTTCTTGGTGCCGTTGCTGGTACCGAACTTAAAGTTCAGACCCAGGTTGAGCTGGAGCAGTGCACTGCGGGAGTCATATCCGAAATTTTTGGAATGACGGCTCAGCGCGTTGAACATGCGGCCATTGTCCCACATGCCGAAGACAACAGCTGGCTCCAAGTAGAGTTGCACAGCCCGACTGGAACCGAGGTTGAAAGTCAGGTCGAGAGCCACCTTCGAGTTGATACCATTGGCGCGGGAATAAATAGAGCCGAACTGGTGAGTCCAGCCGAATCCGCCAAGGGCGATAAACTCCACGCGACGGGGTTTGCCATTGTAGCCTCCTAAGAAATTCGACAAGTTGAAGGTTGCCAGACCGTCGACGTTGATGGCATCAATAAAGGTGCGGGTATTCATCAGCGATTTGTCGTCAGACTCGAGATAAGCGTTGGCATCGACGGCCACACCAAACACGGTGGTCAGGTTCTTGCCGAGTCGCAGGCCGACACTTGGAGCAAAACCTTTCATGAGGCCGGCATCGCCCCATTCGTGCATGGGTGTCGCTGCTCCGCCATTGATACCCAGATACCAGTTGTCGAAGGTCTTGTGGGCCGTCACCACTTCTTTCTCTTGCGCGCTGGCCGAAGCTGTCAACACAATAGCGACGAGGACGAGGAACAACTTTTTCATGTTGTCTTGATTCTTTTATTTTTCTTCAATAATCTTAGCACCTTCTTTCAGGGCCTCCATATTCAGGGGGATGAGGTCGTGATGACGCTCAGGAAGTGTTTTCCTTAACGCCTTCTCCACACCTTTGTCGCTTACGACGGGAGCCACCTTGAGCAGTCCGCCGAGCACAATCATGTTGAAGACCTTGCCGTTCTTCATCTCAGCGGCCTTGTCCATCGCATTGATCTCATAGATGGTGATGTCCTTACGGGTGGGTTTGTTGATGATGCCGAAGCCGTCGTAGATCAGAATGCCACCAGGCTTGATCTTCGGTTCGAACTTCTCGAGTGAAGGCTGGTTCAGTACCACTGCGATGTCGTACTTGCTGAGGATGGGCGAAGAGATGCGCTCGTCGCTGACAATTACTGTGACGTTGGCGGTACCACCACGCTGCTCTGGACCATAGGCAGGCATCCAAGTCACCTCTTTGTCCTCCATCAGTCCACTATACGCCAGGATCTTACCCATCGAGAGCACGCCCTGACCTCCGAAACCTGAAATAATTATCTCTTTCTTCATACTTTTTTCTTTTCAACAACGGATTACACAGATTTCACGGATTTACTGCGGTTTCAATAATCCGTATAATCCGTTTAATCCGTTGTTTATTTATTCATTTGTAGTGTCTTTGAGGTCTCCTTTGGGATAGAAGGGGAACATATTCTCCTTCATCCATTCGTTAGCTTTGGCAGGTGTGAGTTTCCAACCGCTATTACAGGTAGATACAAACTCCACGAGACTTGAGCCTTTGCCAGCCATCGAAGCCTCGAAAGCCTTGCGCAGGGCCTTCTTCGCCTTCAGGATGGCACCAACCGTCTCGACACTTTGGCGAGTCACATAGCAGGTTCCCTCCAACTGAGCAGCGATATCAGCCATCTTCAGGGGATAGCCATGCAACTGCGGGTCGCGGCCGTAAGGACAGGTCGATGTCTTCTGACCTATCAGTGTCGTTGGAGCCATCTGACCACCCGTCATACCATAGATGGCATTGTTGACGAAGATGATGACGATGTTCTCGCCACGGTTCAGGGCGTGGATGGTCTCGCAGGTTCCGATACAGGCCAGGTCGCCGTCACCCTGATAGGTGAACACCAGGCGGTCAGGCCAGCAGCGCTTGATACC
>JAFZCU010000029.1 GCA_017556145.1 Prevotella sp.
GGCTGTCGCTGGTTCAAGCCCATCATCCTGAAGCGCCTTAAAAAGAGTCCTGTAAATCGATGATTTACGGGACTTTTCTTTTTCTCACGTTTCAAAGTTGCACCCATCTTGCACCCAATTTCATCAATCAACCTCCGCCGCTGCTCGTTCCTTCCTACGGAAGTAAACAAAATTTATCAGGTGCTCGGCCGACCCTGAACGCCCCGCTTTCAGGGCGTTTCAGCGCTCTCCGACTTTCCTTCGGGGAAAGACAGATTTTCCGTCGACGAACCACCCGTTTTCCTCCGAGCAAACCGTACCATTGCAGGGAGCCCTCCTTAGCCTTGTCTTCGGAAGTGCCGATTTTGTAAATTTATTCTATCAATATTCACTTTGCCGAAGCAGTTTTATCCCTGAAAAACGTTGAATCAAAATTGGACAATTGGACAATCACCGCGCCAAACAGTAGTAGTTTTCAGTTGCTTGTTTGGTGTCATATGTTATGATATTTAGGATTTGTTTTTGCACTCCAAAGTATATCAAATATACCGCAAAAAACGCCCATATCTCATAGAAAATGCTTATCTTTGCACAAGTATGCTTAGAGACTTCATCGCTATCGACTTCGAGACGGCCAACCAGGAACCGTCGAGTGTCTGCTCTGTGGGAGCGGTCATGGTACGTAAAGGTCAGGTGGTCGATACCTTCTATAGCCTCATCCAGCCAGAGCCGAACTACTACCATTATTGGTGCCAGCGCGTACACGGACTGAGTCAACAGGATACAGACGAAGCACCAGTCTTCTCGACAGTATGGCGGCGATTAGAAGAACGCCTGACGGATGTATTCTTTCCCGATCAAGCGACGGAGCAGCAAGAGCCCTCGTGCCTGCACGAAAGGCTGAGTGCGATCCCATTCGTTGCCCATAATGCACGTTTCGATGAGGGATGCCTGAAAGCGGTTTTCAAGGTCTATCAGATGGACTACCCCGACTACCGTTTCTTCGACACGCTCACTGCATCCCGTCGGCAGTTCGGCCATGCACTGCCTAACCACCAGCTCCACACCGTTGCCGCAGCCTGTGGCTACGACCTGCAGCACCATCACCATGCTCTGGCCGATGCAGAAGCTTGCGCCGCAATAGCATTATACCTCCTATAACGGTTGAGTTCCCGGATAGAACAAAAGAAGATGGCAGAGCGGAAGATCATACACGTGGACATGGACCAGTTCTTCGCGGCGGTAGAGCAGCGCGACCATCCCGAGCTGAGAGGCAAGCCCGTCGCCGTAGGGCACGACGAGGCGAGAGGTGTGGTATCGACCGCCAGCTACGAGGCCCGCCGCTACGGCGTACACTCAGCCCAATCAATACAAGTTGCCAAACGCCTCTGTCCACCACTGATCATCGTTGAGCCCCACTTCTATAAATACAAAGAGGTGTCACAACAGATACGGAACATCTTCCTCGACTATACCGACCTGATTGAGCCGCTATCGCTCGACGAGGCCTTCCTCGACGTAACGGACAACAAGAAAGGCATACCTCTTGCAGTGGATATTGCCAGGGAGATCAAGCAACGCATCAAGGAGACAACCGGCCTGACAGCCTCTGCCGGGGTGAGCTATTGTAAGTTCCTGGCGAAGATTGCATCCGACTGGCGCAAGCCCGACGGTCTGACGGTGATACATCCCGACAAGGCTGTCGCATTCATCGAACAGCTGAACGTTCAGAAGATCTGGGGTGTGGGACAGAAGACGGCCGAGAAGATGCACCACATGGGTATCTTCACCGGAGCCGACCTGAAGAAACAGTCGCTGACCCGCCTCACACAGGAGTTCGGGAAGATGGGACATGTGTTCTACGAGTTCGCCAGAGGTATCGACGAGCGTCCGGTCATCTCGGAATGGGAGCGGAAATCGGTCAGCTGCGAGCGCACTTTCGAGACTGATATCAGCAGCGATGCGGCTGTCACCGTCGAACTATATCACACTGTGCTTGAACTGGTACGCCGCATCGAGAAAAGTGGTTTCGAAGGATACACGCTGACCCTGAAGGCCAAGGTGATGACCGCTCCCGATGGACATACCGGCTACCAGTCCTACCAGCAGATCACCAGAAGTATCACCACTGGCTGCCTCCTGCGGACAAAAGACGATATACTCCCCCTGGCCAAGAGACTGATGCAGGAGGTTGACCACCACTCACACCCGATCCGCCTGCTGGGGCTGGGTGTATCGAACCATCGGGATGAGCAGACCGACGAACAGCCACGATGGGTTGAACTGGAGCTGGAGTTCGAAGACTGGCCCCCCAACTAAGGGTGATCGCGACATCACCTACGGAGGGGCGTTTTACGGATATTGAGGGTTTTAAGGGTGAAAAAATGATGTTTTGCGCATTTTGAGGAAAAACAAACGCAAAATTCTTTTTTTATATCAAACATTACGCTTATCTTTGCACCAGA
>JAFZCU010000178.1 GCA_017556145.1 Prevotella sp.
GCACCGTTGTCGACTATATCAATCAGATGCTACTGATGGAGGCCTCCTTCCTGTTGCAAACCTCCCAACTGAGCATCACCCAGATAGCCGACCATCTCCACTTTGCCGACACCCCGTCTTTCAGCAAGTTTTTCTCACGCCTGAGCGGCATGAGTCCGAAGGAGTATCGGATGGGGTGAAGCTGAGTATGTCAGAGTAACAACGGATATATTTGCAGCCATATTTAACAAATAAATGAAATAGAAGGTTATATGAAGGTTTTATTGATAAACGGAAGTCCACGTGATAATGGCAACACGTTCACGGCTCTAAATGAGGTGGCAAAGACGCTGAACAGCGAGGGCATAGAGACGGAGATTATCAGCATCGGCAAGCAGGCCGTACAGGGTTGCATCGCCTGTGGCATGTGTGGTAGGAATGGTGCAAGATGTACTTTCCATGATGATTTATATTATAAGGTGTGGAGAGCTGTGAAGGATGGTATTGATGGACTCGTGGTTGGTTCGCCCGTCTATTATGGAGGCCCGAATGGCTCGCTCTGTGCCTTACTTGATCGTGTGTTCTACTCACTGAGCGCTGAATTGCGCTTCAAGCCAGCTGCCAGCGTGGTAGTATGTAGAAGAGGTGGGGCATCAGCAGCCTTCGACCGTTTGAACAAGTATTTCACGATGTCGAACATGCCCCTCGTCAGTTCGCAGTATTGGAACATGGTCTATGGTCAGACGCCAGGACAGGCAGCACAGGATGAGGAGGGTATGCAGACGATGCGAACGCTTGCCCGCAACATGGCCTGGATGATTCGCAAGCTCAATGTCAGCGAGGATGGACATCCGGAGTTGGAAAGTCCCATACGAACCAGTTTCATTAGATAATCTGGAATTGTACCAAAACTTGAATAAAGACGGATTACATGCAGGCGTCGGACGACGGCAAGACTTTCGAGAATTCACTCAAACTTGTGAAAAACGCAGAAAAGTTGGGTAAAAGAGTGAAATATTCCGCAAAAAGTTTGTTTTATTAAATCATATTTTATACTTTTGTAGCGATTTATTAAATACCATTTTATAAAGTAACACTTTTGGACAGATGAGCATAACAAGAAATACGTTGAAGCAAGTGATGCTTGACAATCAAAAGGATGTGGAGCAGTACGACATCTTTCCTCGTCATTATGACCTCAACAATTTCCCGCTGATGTTATTTGTGGGAGTTAGACGTTCCGGCAAGTCTTTCCTCCTCTTCCAGAAGATGCGGCAGCTGTTGGCCGACGGCAAGGGGTGGGACGAAATGCTCTATCTGGACTTTGAGGATACCCGCTTAGAGGGATTTTCTGCCGATGACTTCAACCTGATATTGGAGTGCCATCAGGAGATGTACGGAAAACGTCCCATGCTGTTCTTCGATGAAATCCAGAATGTGGAAGGCTGGCAGAAGTTCGCCCGCAACCTGGCAGACAAGAAATACAGCGTGTTTATAACAGGTTCGAATGCCAAGATGCTGTCGAAGGAAATCATGGCGGCCTTAGGTGGCCGCTACCTGCCAGTAGAAGTCTATCCCTTCAGTTTCAAGGAATACCTGTCTTATACTGGTGTGGCCTACGATGACTTGGCTCTGACGGCTACAGAATCAAAGGCTAGGTTTATGAAGGCATACGGTGAGTACTTTACTTGGGGAGGCCTGCCAGAGTCTATCAAACTACCGGTGAAGCGAAACTATCTGTCCAGTGTATTCCAAAAGATATACCTTGGTGATATCGTACAGCGTAATGGAATTTCTAATCCACGCCTGCTTCAGTTAATGATTAAGAAGATGGCCGAAAGCGTGATGCAGCCTGTATCATACAATCGCATCTCGAAGATCCTCTCAAGTGTGTCGGGCAAGGCTGCGAGTAAGCGAGAGCAGAGCGATGCTTGCATCAGTTCTGCCGAGCGTGAGCAGGCTCGGCCAAAGGCCAAGATAAGCGTTCCTACGGTATCAAACTATATTAGTTATTCCGAGGATGCGTGGTTGCTACTTCGCCTGAGAAATATTGCGTCATCGTTCAATGACAAGGAAAGCATCTGCAAATACTATTTCATTGACAATGGTCTGCTGACATTGCAATTATTGGGTGCAGATACCATCTTGCTTGAAAACATGGTAGCCCTGTCTCTGTTCCGCAAGTATGGACACGACGAAGACAATGAGCGGGTGTTCTTCTATAATGTGAATGTTGAAGTGGATTTCTATGTACCGGAGGACGAACTGGCCATACAAGTATCGTATTCAATAGCCGATCCGGAAACAGAGAAACGGGAGAAAGAACCATTGGAGAAACTTCCAAATGTGCATCCTTGCCGTAGGCGCATCATCATTACCTACGACGAAGAAGGCACACTGACCGATAAGCATGGTACCATAGAGGTGATTCCATGCTGGAAATGGCTGCTGGAAATTGATAAAATTGCTTGACCTCGATGAAACTGACTCTGAGAGCCTGCAACATCATAGCTGCTCCTTCCTTACCATCCTTTTACTTCGGCTGTAGGCTCTGGCGGTACTCGCTGGGGGA
>JAFZCU010000179.1 GCA_017556145.1 Prevotella sp.
TGGCGAGGATTTTTGCAATATGAACTCAGGAATTTGCCTGTGTGGCAGTATGTACTTATCATCACGGTGATGTGGTTTATGTGGCATCTGGATTTAAATCTGCAAAGTGTCTTGCCATTCTTCTTGCTTCTGCTTTTCGCTTCATGGGGAATAGGAAAGGTGGTGAGTGACACCCATTCATTGCTATTATGCGCTGCATTTCATGGTATCGCAAATTTCTCGAAGCGTGACCTGTTTTCTGACACAACTTTCACCGTGGCTTTTGTCTGCGTAATCGTCTTTTGGATAGTTATGTGGTATTTTGTTGGCGGAGGTCAATGCAAAGCCGACGGAAATCCACAACCATTTCGAGCCGGGCAGTAGCGCGCAGGTGTTTAACGACAAGGTGAATGGCAAGTACGCTGATGTGCTAACAAACTAACGCACTAACTATTGTCAGTAGGAGGCGGAGCAGGGGATGCCTGCGGCGATGACGCGGTCGCGGATCTGGTCGAGCTGTTCGTGGGTGGCTTTGAGCAGGCCTTTGGTGGGTGTCTCGCGGTCGATGGTATAGATCATCACCTGTTGGGGCTGGATCGCCTTCACCGCCTCCAGCCAAGGATTAACAAATGCGTCGCCGGTATTATCTACTGTCTCCTGTCTCCTGTCTCCAGACTCCTTCTCTCCTCCCATAAACATCGTCTGGATGATGACGTGGCCCTGGAAGGCTTTTAAGCGTTCGATGACCTGATTGACATCGTAAGGGATGACGGGCTGGTCTACCTTATTAATATATAGGGGATCGATGGTGTCGAGTTTCTGGATGTTGTTGTCAACCCGCATCAGCGCGTCATGCACTTTGGGGTGGTGAATCATCGTGGCATTGCTCAATACCGACACCTTCGCCTTCGGACAATACTGGTTGCGCAGGCGGATGGTGTCGTCGATGATCTCCGCGAAGTGGGGGTGACAGGTGGGTTCGCCATTGCCTGCAAAGGTCAGAACGTCAGGCAGTTGTCCCGCTGCAGTCATCTCCTGCAGCTTGGCCTCCAGACGCTCTGCCACGCATTCGCGCGTAGGGCGGGGGAGGGTAGGACGATAGTCTTCGTTGAGGCCGCACTCGCAATAGATGCAGTTGAACGTGCATATCTTTCCGTCGGCAGGCATGAGATTGATGCCGAGGGAGATGCCCAGACGGCGGCTATGGACGGGGCCGAAGATGGGCGAGGGATAGATAATTGTACTCATAACGGCTGCAAAGTTACAAAAAAAAATGAAAATATTTGGATTTCCGTTTGAATTGTTGTATCTTTGCACCTCGATTACGTACGTATTTGAAAAGTAAATGAAAAAACGCAAGAAGAAGACTGGCAGCCGTCGCGGTGTGCAGTGGGTCACCTTGTGTATCAGTACAGCCATGGTGCTGGTGCTGTTGGGTATCATTGTATTCTCCGTGCAGACGTCGCGTAACCTGTCGGCGTGGGTGAAGGAGAACCTGACGGTGACTGTGATGCTGGGTGATGATGTGAGCGTGAACGAGGCCAAACGGCTTTGTCGCGATCTCTACCATCGCCCCTATACCCGCAATATCGACTATGTCAGTAAGGAACAGGCTTTGGCGGAGCAGACGCAGGCCATGGGTTCCGACCCTTCGGAATTCCTGGGTGCCAACCCCTTTGTGGCCACACTCGAACTACAGCTGAAGTCGGACTATGCCAACCGCGACTCGCTGATGTGGATTGTCTACGAGCTGCAGAAGAATCCGAAGGTGACCGATGTGTCCTTTCAGGAGGACCTGATGGACAATGTGAACAAGAACTTAGGCCGAATGAACATGGTGCTGCTGTGTCTGGCCGTTTTGCTGACATTCGTTTCGTTCTCTCTGATCAACAATACGGTGCGCCTGAGCGTGTATTCCCGCCGGTTCCTCATCCATACGATGAAGCTTGTGGGTGCCTCGTGGGGATTTATCCGTAAGCCGTTTATCCGGCAGGCCATCGTGGTGGGTATTATCGCCGCCGTGCTGGCCATCGTGGTGCTTGGAGGAGGCGTGTATGCACTCTATAACTTCGAGCCGAACATCATGAATATCATCACATGGCGGGAACTGACGATTACCGCTGTGGCCGTGTTGCTCTTCGGACTGATTATCACGTTCCTCTGCACGTGGATTTCCGTGAACAGATTCCTGAAGATGACGGCGGGAGAGTTGTATAAGTATTAGGAGAGAAGGAGTAAGGAGAGAAGGAGTAAGGAGTAAAAGTAATAAATAGAAATGGATAAGAGAGATTTTGCATTTGACAAGGTGAACTTCATCCTCCTGGCAGTGGGGATGGTGATTGTGATCATCGGATTTCTGCTGATGACGGGTCCTGGATCGAGTGATACGGTGTACGAGCCCGACATCTTCAGTGCGCGTCGTATCAAGGTGGCACCCATCGTGTGTCTGTTCGGCTTTGTGTCGATGATTTACGCTGTCATGAGGAAGCCGAAGGAGACAGGAGTCAGGAGTCAGGAGTCAGGAGACAGGAGACAGGAGTCAGGAGACAGGAGACAGGAGTCAGGAGACAAGGAGTAAGGAGAGAAGTATGGATTGGATTCATGCATTGATATTAGGACTGGTTCAGGGACTTACGGAGTATCTGCCAGTCAGTTCGAGTGGTCATCTGGCCATCCTTTCAACGTTTTTCGGTATGGAGGGTGCCGACAGCCTGCAATTCACTGTTGCCGTGCATGTGGCTACCGTCCTGTCTACACTCGTTATTCTTTGGAAAGAGATCGACTGGATTCTGAAAGGTCTGTTTCGGTTCCAGATGAACGAGGAGACGAAATATGCCTTGAACATTCTGGTGTCGATGATTCCGGTGGCTGTCGTTGGCTTCTTCTTTAAGGATAAGGTTGAAGAGGCTTTCGGCTCTGGCTTGCTGATTGTTGGTGTCATGCTGATTGTGACGGCTGTCCTCCTGATATTCTCCTATATGGCCAAACCCCGTCAGAAAGAGCATATCTCGCTGTGGGACGCTTTTGTCATCGGTGTGGCTCAGGCTTGTGCCGTCCTGCCAGGTCTCTCCCGTTCCGGCTCTACAATCGCTACGGGCTTGATGCTGGGCGACAAGAAGGAGAAACTGGCACAGTTCTCGTTCCTGATGGTGATTCCGCCGATTCTGGGCGAGGCTCTGCTCGATATTCTCAAGGCTGCCAAAGGTGAGGACGTGGTGAGTGAGGCCATCGGTGTGTTTCCCTTGTGCGTTGGCTTTCTGGCCGCTTTCCTCTCAGGCTGCTTTGCCTGTAAGCTGATGATCAACGTGGTCAAGAAGGGTAAGCTCATCTACTTCGGTTACTATTGTGCCATCGTGGGTGTTGCATTATTGGTCTATCAACTGACGCGATGAACTTCCAGGAAGGTGCCCTCATCTATATCAACAAACCCTATCGCATGTCGAGCTTTGGGGCGTTGGCACATATCCGCTATCTCGTGTCGAAACGTCTGCACGTGAAGCGGGTGAAGATGGGGCACGCCGGCACGCTCGACCCTCTGGCGACGGGAGTGCTGATACTCTGTACAGGTAAGGAAACGAAGAACATCGAACAGTTGCAGCGTCACACCAAGGAATATACGGCCACACTGCAGCTGGGTGCCACTACGGCCAGCTACGACCGCGAGCATACCGTAGACTACACCTATCCCACACGTCACATCACCCGAGAGCTGATAGAGGCTACGCTGCCGCAGTTTGTGGGTGATATTATGCAGCGTCCGCCGCTTTATTCGGCTTGTATGATTGACGGACACAGGGCCTACAAGATGGCTCGCAAGGGTGAGGATATGGAACTGGCGCCGAAGCCCATCCATATCGACGAGATTGAACTGACCGACTTTAATCCCGAAACCATGCAGATGTCGATCCGTGTGGTTTGTGGCAAAGGAACCTATATCCGTTCGCTGGCCAGGGATATCGGTGCTGCCTTAGGCAGCGGTGCTTTCCTGACGGCGCTCTGCAGAACGCGTGTGGGCGATGTCCGCATTGAGGACTGCCTGACATTCGACGACTTTCCCCAGTGGCTGGAAACAGTAATAGTGAATAGTGAAAAATGAATAGTGAATAGTATATGAAGTTATCGCAATTTAAATTCAAACTACCTGAGAATCTGGTGGCTCTTGAGCCAAGTTATCATCGTGATGAGTGCCGGCTGATGGTGATTCACCGCAAGAGTGAGCGCATCGAGATGACCAAGAAAGACGAGAATGGTGAGGATGTGCTCGATGAGGAGGGGAAGCCTGTCTTCCTCGATTTCCGCAATGTGCTCGACTATTTCGACGAGGAGGATACGTTTATCTTCAACGATACCCAGGTGTTCCCCGCCCGTCTGTATGGCACCAAGGAGAAGACCGATGCCAAGATCGAGGTGTTCCTGCTGCGTGAGCTCAATGAGGAGCTGCGTCTGTGGGACGTGCTTGTTGAGCCTGCCCGTAAGATCCGTATCGGCAACAAGCTCTTCTTCGAGGAGGACGGTCCGATGGTGGCAGAAGTCATCGACAACACCACCAGCCGCGGTCGTACGTTGCGATTCCTCTACGACTGTCCGCACGATGAGTTCAAGAAAGAACTGTTTGCCCTCGGCTCTGCACCGCTGCCCCGTTATATCGTCGACAAGCGCGAGGCTACGGAAGAGGATATGGTGGCTTTTCAGACCATCTATGCCCGTAATGAGGGTGCTGTCACGGCTCCGTCGACAGGTCTGCACTTCAGCAGAGAGTTGCTGAAGCGTATGGAGATCAAGGGCATCAACTTCGCGTATGTCACCTTGCATTGCGGTCTGGGTAACTTCGACTCCATCGAGGTGGAGGATCTGACGAAGCATAAGATGAATTCTGAGCAGGTGATTATCAACAAGGAGGCTTGTGACATTGTCAATAAGACCAAGCTGGCAGGCCATCGTGTCTGTTCGGTGGGTGTCAGTACGGCTCGCGCTACGGAGACCGCTGTGGGTACCGACGGCTTGCTGAAGGAGTTTGACGGATGGACCAACAAGTTCATCTTCCCGCCCTACGAATTCGGACTGTCGAATGCACTGATAGGTAACTTCTATCATCCGGAATCGACGATGATGATGACGGAGTGCTCCTTCGGTGGCTATGAACTTGTGTATGAGGCCTATAAGAAGGCTGTCAGCCTCGAGTATAAGTTCGGATGCTTTGGCGATGCGATGCTGATTCTCGACGATTGAGGAGTCAGGAGACAGGAGTCAGGAGACTGGAGACAGGAGTCAGGAGTCAGGAGACAGGAGTCTGTAGAGATGACGCATCAGGTGTATTTAGGACTGGGGAGTAATCTGGGACGGCGAAAGGTACTTCTGAAACGGGCTGTTCAACTGATAGGCGAGAGAGTGGGAGAGGTCGTCAGACAGTCTTCATTTATCGAAACCGAACCCTGGGGCTTTGAGTCGAAGCACAAGTTTCTCAATGGCGTCATTCTCTGCGAGACAGACAAAAGTCCCCGTGAGGTGCTTGCGCTGACCCAGCAAATCGAGCGTGACTTAGGCCGCAAAAAGAAATCTACTTGTCGTCCACCAGTGTATTCTACTGACTCCTGTCTCCTGTCTCCTGACTACATTGATCGCCCCATCGACATCGACATCCTCCTCTACGACGATCTCACCATTGATGAGCCTGACCTGAAGATTCCTCATCCGCTCATGCAACAGCGTGACTTCGTGATGATTCCGCTTCGTGAGATACAAAAATAATAATCCCCGCCGATTGGCGGGGATTACTTGTTTTTTACTTTCTAAGTCCGAGGGCCTTGATGATGGCACGATAACGATTGATGTCGTTATTGTACAAGTACTTCAGCAACTTACGACGCTTACCTACCAGCATGGTCAGTGAGCGAGCGGTGTTGTGATCCTTGTGGTTCTTCTTCAGGTGCTCGGTCAGGTGAGAGATACGATAGCTGAACAGGGCAATCTGAGCCTCTGCAGAACCGGTATCTGTGGTACCCTTACCATACTTACCGAAGATTTCCTCTTTCTTTGCTTTGTCTAAATACATAATTTAAAGTGATTAA
>JAFZCU010000030.1 GCA_017556145.1 Prevotella sp.
CATATTCATGATGCTCTTGTCAAATACATTGCGAGCTGACAACGTCATTTCACAGTTTCATATTCTCGGCGGTGAGCTGAGCAACTCGGCAGCGACGTCGGTAAGTGATATTGAAGAGGTGTTGCCTCGCATGAAGGTGCTGGGGCTGAACACGGTGCTGGTGCCTGTCTATTGGGAATTCCTTGAACCCATTGAGGGAAAGATGGATTTCACGCTTGTCGATCGTTCTATTGACGTCGCCCGTCAGCAGGGGTTGAAGATTGTTCCGTTGTGGTTTGGAGCATGGAAAAACTCGATGTCGTGCTATGCGCCGGCGTGGTTTAAGCGTGATGTAAAGCGGTTCCCACGGGCTGTAACGGCAGAAGGAAAGCCATTGGAGATCGCCTCGTGCTTCAGTAACAACGTGCTGCAGGCCGACCTGAAAGCCTTTTCTGCGCTGATGCAGCACATCGCTGAGAAAGACCCGCAGTGCGAGGTGGTTATCATGATGCAGATAGAGAACGAAATAGGTATGTTAGAGTCAGCACGCGACCACTCACCGCTGGCCGAGAAAGCCTACCGTCAGCCTGTGCCACAAGCATTGCTTAAGGCGTTGGGTCTCAAACAGCAAGGTTCATGGGTAGAAGTGTTCGGTACTGATGACTATGCCGACGAGAAGTTCATGGCCTGGCACTATGCCTGCTATGTGGAGCATCTGGCACAGGCTGCAAGACGTATCCATGATATGCCACTCTATGTGAACGCGGCGATGAACAGCCGAGGCCGTAAGCCTGGCGAATATCCGTCGGCTGGTCCGCTGGCGCATCTCGCTGATATTTGGAAAGCAGGTGCTCCCAGCATTGACATTCTCGCCCCTGACATCTATGATACCGGCTTTAAGTCGTGGGCATTACAATATGCTATGCCACTAAGACCACAAGATGGAGGTAAGGTGAAAAATCGCCTCTTTATTCCTGAGAGCCGTTGTTGTGAGAATAGTGGTGTACGTGCCCTCTATGCTTTCGGAGAGCATCAGGCCCTTGGCTTCTCGCCCTTCGCCATCGACCAGGCTTCACCCAAAGAGACGGAATCGGTAACGCAAGCCTATAACCTCTTGTCTCAGGTATTCAATGTGAAACCGAAGAATACTTGGGGTTTGCTTTTCGATCAAGACGATAAGGAGCGTGTCATCGAGGACGAAGGCGTGTTGATGACTTGCCGCCACTATTTCACTTTGCCTTGGGATCCTCGTGCTACTGATGGCTCGACATGGCCTGAGGGTGGCGCCATGCTGATCCGACTGAGCAAATTCGATTATCTGTTGGTTGGCAGCGGCGTGGTGATTGACTTTAAGACTCGCACAGAGAAACAGCAGGAACAACAGAAAATATTGGGCGAAGACGGTTTCGCAGAAGCAGGCAATAAGACCTCAAACTTCAAATCTCAAACCTCAAAGTTCACAGGTTCCCGTCTTGGGCTTCTTTCTGTTGATGAAGTCACTATCGACCATCAAGGGCAGATGCAATTCCTTCGTCGTCATAACGGCGACCAGAGTCATCAGGGCCGCCATGCCCGAATCAGCGTAGGCGATTGGAAACTTCTGCACATTCAACTATACGAATACAAATAAAGCAAGGTTAAC
>JAFZCU010000031.1 GCA_017556145.1 Prevotella sp.
CCATATCAGTGAATTATGAAAGTAGGTATGCCCACCATCCTGATATTCAGGTGCGCCGAACACTTCACTCTCATCGTATGCCTTCATTTCTGCTGGAGCCGCTAAAATCTTTGCCCCTGCCATCAGATGAAGGTCAACATTGCTCTTCAGCCGGATGCTGCCACAGAGGTAGGTACCAGCAGGCAGCAGTACCTGCCCACCTCCTCCAGCAACACAAGCGTCGATGGCCTTGTTGATTGCTACATGGTCGAGTGTCTTACCATCGCCCTTGGCACCATAGTCACGTACATTATAATTCTGCGACTGAATACCAAGCGACAAGAGCAATAAAGATAGAATTGTGAAAGTCTTTCTCATAAAAACATGTAAAAAAATCGATGTGAGTACAACTACTTGTATTCGTAGAGTTTGATATGCAGAATCTTCCAGTCACCTACGCTGATGCGGGCGTGGCGGCCTTGATGGCTCTGGTCGCCATTGTGACGGCGAAGGTATTGCATCTGACCTTGATGGTCGATAGTGACTTCATCGACGGAAAGGAGGCCGAGGCGAGAACCAGAGAATTTCGATAGGGATGATTGCGAAACTGTACCGGCTTCTGCAAAGCCGTCTTCGCCTAACTTCTTCTGTTGCTCTTGTTTTTTTTCTGTACGTGTTTTAAAGTCAACAACTACGCCGCTGCCAGCCAGCAGATAGTCGTATTTGCCCAAACGGATTAGCATGGCACCTCCCTCTGGCCATGTTGAACCATCAGTAGCACGAGGATCCCAAGGCAAAGTAAAATAATGGCGGCAAGTCATCACTACGTCTTCATCATCGATGACGCGCTCCTTATCGTCTTGATCGAAAAGTAAACCCCAAGTATTCTGCGGTTTCACATTGAATACCTGAGACAAGAGATTATACGCTTGCGTTACTGCTTCTGTCTCTTTGGGCGAGGCTTGGTCGATGGCAAAGGGCGAGAAACCGAGTGCCTGATGTTCACCGAAGGCATAGAGGGCTCGCACGCCACTGTTCACACAGCAACGGCTTTCAGGGATGAAGAGACGGTTCTTTATTTTGCCGCCGTCCTGTGGTCTTAGAGGCATCGCGTATTGTGAGGCCCACGATTTGAAGCCAGTATCATAGATATCAGGTGCGAGGATATCAATACTGGGAGCACCAGCCTTCCAGATATCTGCGAGATGTGCCAACGGACCTGCCGACGGGTATTCGCCAGGCTTGCGGCCTCGACTGTTCATCGCAGCATTCACATAGAGCGGCATATCGTGAATCTCGCGTGCAGCCTTGGCCAGATGCTCCACATAGCGGGCATAGCTCAGTGCCATAAACTTCTCGTCTGCATACTCATCGGTGTCGTAGCGCTCCGCCCACCGTTCTTGTTTATAGGCCTTCTCTGCCAACGGCGAATGGTCGCGTGCTGACTCCAGCATACCGATTTCGTTCTCTATCTGCATCATGATGACCACCTCGCGCTGTGGGTCTTTCTCACGGATATGCCTCATAAGCGCCGAGAAAGCCTTCAGGTCAGCCTGCAGCACATTATTGCTAAAGCACGAGGCAATCTCCATCTGTTTTCCCTCGGCAGTCATCGCCCGTGGGAACCGCTTTGTGTCCTGCTTGAACCAACCTGGCGCATAGCATGACATCGAATTTTTCCACACGCCGAACCAAAGGAACACCACGTGCAACTGCTCCCGTCGCGCCACGTCGATGGTACGGTCGATGAGCGTGAAGTCGAACTTACCCTCTCGCGGCTCCATCAGTTCCCAATAAG
>JAFZCU010000032.1 GCA_017556145.1 Prevotella sp.
CCATATCAGTGAATTATGAAAGTAGGTATGCCCACCATCCTGATATTCAGGTGCGCCGAACACTTCACTCTCATCGTATGCCTTCATTTCTGCTGGAGCCGCTAAAATCTTTGCCCCTGCCATCAGATGAAGGTCAACATTACTCTTCAATCTGATACTGCCACAGAGATAGGTACCAGCAGGCAGCAGCACCTGTCCGCCACCTCCAGCCACACAAGCGTCTATAGCCTTATTGATGGCTATATGGTCGAGTGTCATACCATCGCCCTTGGCGCCATAGTCACGTACATTATAATTCTGCGCCTGAATACCAAGCGACAAGAGCAATAAAAATAGGATCGTGAAGGTCTTTCTCATAATAATCATTTATAAATCTATGTGTACTACTACTTGTATTCGTAGAGTTGGATATGCAGAATCTTCCAGTCAACTACGCTGATACGGGCATGGCGGCCTTGATGGCTCTGGTCGCCATTATGACGGCGGAGGTATTGCATCTGACCTTTCTGGTCGATGGTGACTTCATCGACGGATAGGATACCGAGACGGGAACCGTTGAAAGATGAAGTTTGAAATTTGAAATTTGAAGTTTCACTACCCGCTTCGGCAAAGCCATCCTCGCCTAACTTCTTCTGCTGCGACTGATGCTTCTCTGTGCGTGTTTTGAAGTCAACAGCTACCCCACTCCCAGCCAACAGATAGTCGTACTTTCCCAGTCGGATAAGGATGGCACCTCCCTCCGGCCATGTCGAACCATCAGTGGCACGAGGATCCCAAGGGAGCGTGAAATAATGGCGGCAGGTCATCACAACACCTTCATCATCAATGACGCGCTCCTTATCGTCTTGATCGAAAAGCAACCCCCATGTGTTTAGTTTAGAATGTAGAGTGTAGAGTTTAGAGAAGACTTGACGTAACAAGTTATACGCCTGTGTTACCGATTCTGCTTCTTTAGGACTGGCCTGGTCGATGGCAAAGGGCGAGAAACCAAGTGCCTGATGCTCGCCGAAAGCATAGAGGGCACGCACACCGCTGTTCTCGCAGCAACGGCTTTCAGGAATAAAGAGGCGGTTCTTCACCTTGCCTCCATCTTGTGGTCTCAGAGGCATGGCGTATTGTGAAGCCCACGATTTGAAGCCCGTATCATAGATGTCGGGTGCGAGGATATCGATGCTGGGAGCACCTGCCTTCCAGAAGTCTGCGAGATGTGCCAGCGGACCTGCCGACGGGTATTCACCTGGTTTGCGGCCTCGACTGTTCATCGCAGCATTCACATAGAGCGGCATATCGTGGATACGTCTTGCTGCCTTTGCCAGATGCTCCACATAGCAGGCATAGTGCCAGGCCATGAATTTCTCGTCGGTATAATCATCGGTGCCGAAAACCTCAGCCCAAGTGCCTTGTTTCTTGATGCCCAGTGCCTTAAGTAATTCCTGAGGAACGGGCTGACGATAAGCTTTTTCAGCCAATGGCGAATGGTCGCGTGCCGACTCCAGCATGCC
>JAFZCU010000033.1 GCA_017556145.1 Prevotella sp.
GGTGTGCGTCGTCAGGAACTGATTGACCGCATGGCTGGCACGCTGGCAGGCAAGCATTGGATACGCTGCATGAAGCAGCCTAAGGGCTGGAAGTTTACCGCCATTTTCCTTTGGGGCGAACAGAGCAAGTTGACATCAGCTGATATCGACCTCTTTTTCCTGATGCTTGATGAAATCTGTATCCTTACCGATTTGATGAAGGGTCGTGGTAATGATTATAATATTGCTTTTATGCCCAAGGGATTCACAGACATCAGTGTTATGCGTGAATACATTTCCAACAGTATAAGGAGCCCCAGATTGTTGATTGAGAAATTGAAGAGGCTGATGGACGGAAAGGAAAAGCCCAAGATGATTGTCATGCCTATCCGTGCAGCCATCGATGCTGGGGTGATGACCCGTCCGACTTATGAGGATTTCGTAAAGGCTTTCAGTCTTGGCGACAAGGTATCAAAGACGACTTATAATGACTATACTAACCCTCTGAATACCCCTTATGAAGAGGCTGCTTTCGACCAGCTAAAAGCCGAATTCTCAAGTTTTCTCTGACCGATAATCGGTCTTTTCCGGTCATTTCCGGTCTGTAGCCTTCAGGACGGGAAAAAGCTTGCAGAACCCATTTTTATTTCGTATCTTTGCAGTGGCAAAAGCCCCTGTATAGGGAGTTCGCGACAATAAAAATAAGTATTACTCTAAAATAAAATTTATGATTCAATTAACCATTCAAAAAAACTTAAAGTCCCCCGTGGAGCAAATCGCATCCGCAGAGGCATTGGAACAAGTGTTTAACGATCCCGAGACTTACCGCAAGGTTTGCCTCATCCGCCAGCATCGCTTTGCTGGTGAAATGGACAAGGCCCAACAGGTGAAGCTCTCACTTCCCGGACTGATCTTCGTGGCCGATGACTTCGATGTGACGGAAAAAGAAGTCACCGTCTATGAGAACGGCGAGGAGAAGAAGGTGATGCAGAAGGGTAAATGGCGTCTGCAAAAATCAGCCCACCTGAACGGACTGGCTGTGCTCGATGCCGATCACCTGAAGGAGCAGCCTGAACGGATCTTTGCCCGTTGGACGCCTGAGCAACTGAAGGGGCTCGGGATCTATCTGATCTTCAAGACCTCTTCAGATGAGGGGTTGAAGGTGGTGTTTAAGGCTCGCGCTGAGTGGGGCAATCTCATTGATAACGTTCTTGAGATGGGTCGTCAGCTCAACCTCCCTGTCGACGAGAGCGGTAAGGATGCCTCACGTATGTCGTTTGCGCCATCAGCCCAGGCTGGCGATATTCTGTTCTTCGACAAGGAAGGTTTGTTCTGTTGCGAGAATGCTGAGTATGACAATCTCTTTGGTGATGACTATCGTCAAGGTAATAGTGGTTCGTCAGAGAAAAAGTCAGACTCTGAAAAGAAAGTTCGGAGTACGGAAGTTCGGAATTTCAATATCTCTGACTACAAGTACAAAGGCGTGGAAATACAGAAGATCGTTGACTGCTGGGTTGGCGACCGTATTCCTCAGGAGGGAGAGCGTCACAAGACCTCGCTGGCTTTGGCCGATGAACTACGTTACATCACTGATAGCGACCCTGTGGTCATCGAAGGCATTCTTCGCAGTCAGCCCTGGGTAGACGACATCGTCAAGGAGCGTCATGAAAACGTGGCACAAACGGTTAAGTCGGCCCTTGCTTTCCGCGAAGAGAAACGTATTCCAAAGCGCATGTATCATGCCCTGCTTGATGCTGGTGTTGGTATGTTCGATGGCATCAGTCCCTCAAAGTTGCCTTACGAAGAATGGCATCAGCGTCTGACGAAAATCCGTCTGGGTTGTTATGGATCAGCTATAGCTGATATCGATAGTAACTGGATTAAGCCTGGAGGCATTGTTATTTCCGGTGGCATGTTCGATGCATTGCTCACCGACACTTGGTATCAGGATTGGGAAGGTTATCCCCATCGTCTAAATGCCATCTCGATAGCCATCGGAAAACCTGCATCAGGCAAGGGATTTGCAGCCAAGCAGGATGAATATATCATGGATGTAATGCGTCGGGAGGATGCAGAGGGTCGTGATGAAGAAAAACTCTATAAGGAGGGACTCAATGAGCGTGAGACCTCTCAGAAAGAGCAGAAGAAGGATGCATTGAAACGACCGACAAAACCGGTTCGCTATTGTCCTGTCAAAACTTCCAACAACGTGTTCTATCGTCGCTTGGAGAATGCTAAAGTCCCCATGCCAGATGGTACCGTTTATTACCGCCACCTCTATATGTTCGCCTCAGAGTTACTCTCGTTTGTGAAGGCAACAGGCAACTTCCAGGAGAAGCGCGACTTATTGCTACAGAGCTTCCACAACGAGATGAACGGTGTGGACTATGCCAATAAGGACAGCGTGAACGCTGTAATGCCTGTACACTTTATTCTTGTGGCCACTGGCACCAGCACGTCACTCAAAAAATTGATTAATCCGCAGAACATCGGTGATGGCTTGGCTACGCGTATCAGTTGTTTCCTCATGCCCGATGAGCACTTTAAGATGCGTCCATACAATGCTAAACCAAGAAGCATGAAAGCTGCCAATGAGTTGGTGCATTGGGGTGAGAAATTTGCAACACTGAAGGGTGAGATCAAGGGACTAGGAAAATTGACCCGCCACATTTATAACCTTGTAGCCATGCGTGCGGAAGAAGCTGCCAGCTGCGATGATAGACCTACACTTCAGATGTGTATGCGTATGCAGGATAAGTTGATGGCCATTTGCATTCCTCATGTGCTCTCTACTCAGAATTCGTGGGAGGATTTGCAGCG
This sequence comes from Prevotella sp., assembly GCA_017556145.1. Lineage (GTDB taxonomy): Bacteria > Bacteroidota > Bacteroidia > Bacteroidales > Bacteroidaceae > Prevotella. Next base: position 2,800 of record JAFZCU010000033.1, read on the forward strand.
CACGATGACCGTCAAAATCACTAAGCAGCATCTCGACTTCGCCTCGTTGATGTTCGATGTGTTGCTCAGCTGCGAAGATGCTCTTTTCGGACAGCTTTGGCAAGACTATTTCGACAATGAGGAACGTGATGCGCCTGTTCGCAGTACAACTAACAAGACGGCTCAGTTCTTCAAGTTACTCCCCGATAATTTCACGACTGCTGAGGTCAAGTCTATTTGGGGATATAGCTCCAAGAGCACTGCCTCAGACAAGTGTAAGGAATTGGTTGATCAGAAGTTGGTCAGGAAAATCAGTCAGGGCCACTATCAAAAACTGGTAAGCGCAATTTAACAAACCAGGGAGCAACACCCGCTGTGGATGCTGCTCCCTTTGCTATTTTCTTAAACTCCTTTAAACCTCACGTTCGAAAATGAAAAGAAATACAAGTATTCCTTTTGCATTTTGCTCACTTATTAGTAACTTTGCACCCGTGAATAATAGCTATAAGCCAAATTATTATGGACGACAGATTCCCATATGGTTACGATTTGAATGCCTATATCGACAAGGCGTTCTATATGAAGAGATTGTTTTTTGCACTGATGATGCTTTGTGCCGGGATGACGGCATTGGCGCAGACGATCCATGTTGATCATCATAGAGGGACTTGGCCTGTATGCTGACTTGCAGGAATCCATCAAGCGTCAGGACAAGGGGCTGCCGCTTGAAGATAATACGACACTTACCATCGACCTGAAAAACGGCTTCCTCGTCTATGAGCGGAAACAAGATGAATACCTCATGAGGATAGAGATGTGCTACTGGAACGAAGCCGATGGCAAGCACAAACTGTTTGCCGATAGCAGATGGAGCTTCGAGAATGGCAAACCCATCCTGGGACAATACGACGAACTGTGTTTCTGCCGCTACGACAATGCCACCAAGATGATGAGCAGATGTAACACCCCTGGGTTCGATGTGGAATACTTCAATAAATCATACGCCCTGCCACGGACGGGAAAAGACATCACTGTCACGACGTGGGAAGACAACGGAAAGAAGACACAGAAGACGCTGAAGTGGAACGGACACGGATTCAGCTATTGAACGGCATGTTAGTATCTTAGCTTACCACTCAGAATCCTGCTTCGGACTCCTTTCACGGCAGGTTTGTAATAGTCAATCTCCATCGCTTCGAGGATGCGCTTCAGTTCATCCATCAGTTCTGGGTAGAATTTGCACATACGGAAGGCGAGTTTCATGCAGACGGACTGAATGCCAGGGAACTCCTCTACATCTATCATGTGATCGAAGCAGAAATCAAGGAAGTCCGTACGCAGGTCATCCTCAGACATCTCCAAACGTTCAACGATGTTCAGCGACAGGCGCCTGACGGATGAATTTCCTGTCAGCATTGCCTGATTGATAAGTTCGTTCAGTATCACCTGCAGCTTAGACAACTCTTCTTTGCTGGCCTTAGTCAATCCCCACAAGGCACTCCTTGCTACGAGATAATCCTCACTGAATGCATACCGACGAGCAAAGCCAAGGAAGTCGCCCATAGCTTTTACCTCTTGGTAAATCTCTTGGGCGCCTCCCTCGCTGAATGTCTGTCTAAGTCTATCTTCGGTTGTTGCCATATTTATCCCGTTCACAAAAAGTGACATGCACCATGTCGCCAAAGCTTTTTCCGATCTGTTTGCGGATGTCTTTCCGTATCCCGATGATGTAACACGGCGTTCCCATCTTCACAATCTGGCCATCGTAAGGCACATTGTCAAAAGTGGCGTGAACCAGTAGTCTCCCTTTACTGAAAAGAGCCTTGATATCGTATGGAACCTCAACGTATGCGGCGTCCATATTCCCGTTTTGCAGAATTACTGCATCGAATTCTAATATGCGAAAATCATCGTTGGTCATACAAATATACTTGCTTTTGTTCGCAAATATACGAAAAGATTCCCATACTCTGATGAATATAGGGAGTCTTTTGTAATTATTTAATATGATTGATCATTCAATTGGTATCTGAATGATCGAGAGCCACTTCTCAGGGTCATCTTGGTTCCAGGCACCATCGATGTAACAGGTACGAGGTTGCCCTGCAATCTTGTAGCCTTGCTCTTCCAAATAGCGGAAAGCCTCGGTGTACGATTCGTAAAAGCGTTCGTAAGGACCGACATGCTTCATGCAGAGGGCTTTGGGAACAGCAGGTAAACGCTTGAACTTGATGATGGCGCTGTCTTGTCCCATCTCCTCCACCTGCTCACAATACTCGATGTCGATATCCGTTGGTGTATATTCCTTGTTATGCTCTATCGTAAAGCAATAGCCTGGAGGCGGACACTTACAGCCAAGACGCTGCATCTCCGGACCAATCTTCTCGTAACACATGGGGCCGATGGCGGCATAGTTGGGGATGACTTCACGATGACTTGCCACGATGATTTCGGGCAGCGATTGAATACTGAATTTTTCCATTGTCTTCATTTCTTTGCGAGAGTCTCTCCAGTTGAGCAGTTGGTTACGGCGGGCTATCAGTTGCTTCAGTTGTTGTTCCGTTTCCTTGATCTTCTCAGTCAGCTGTCGGACACTGGGTGTATGAGACACGTCATCATACAGATCCTTAATCTCGTCAAGCGAGAAACCGAGTCGTTGCAGGTCGCGGATGGATTGCAGCTTCTGCATCTGATCAAGGCTATAGTAGCGATAGCCCGTCCACTCGTCCACCTCGTCAGGCAACAAGAGTCCCTTCTGCTCATAGTGACGCAAGGTCTTTAC
>JAFZCU010000180.1 GCA_017556145.1 Prevotella sp.
TCCTTGAAAGAAACGATGTCATGGATAACAGGCTTCCAGGCCTTGTGGCTCTGCTTCATGGCAGAGATGGCAATCTTTTCCAAGCGTGCTGTCTTCAGCAGTTTCCGCTCAGAGAATTTGCTGTGAAAGAATGAAATCTCATCGACACCTACCTCCGTAGCCTTCTCCACCATCCACTCGATACGGTCGAGCATTTTCGTGGGTGCGATGGCCAAATGGACATGTCCCTGCCACTGAGGCGCCTGGGGCAGACGCTCGACAATGTCGTAGTAGCAGTTATGCGTAGCGGCAATCGTCACGACGGCACGGTAATAGTTGCCAACCCCATCCATCAGGAACATCTCGTCGCCGCTCTTCAGACGAAGCACCCGCATGGCATGCATGGCCTCAGCAGCAGGCAGTTCTTGTTGCTGATCAGCATCGGGAACATAGAAGAATCTTGTTTCTTTCATTAACTATCAACAACCCGTTTTAATGGGTAACGTTCTCTATCGGTTTCTTCTCAGGTTTGAAAACAATGGCGAAGGTAATACCAACCACCAAGGCGAAAGCAGCGAAGGTAAACCAGCAGGACTGCCAGTCACCAACCAGGTAGCCACCTTCCCAACCGCAATATGCATTCACAATCTCTCCTGCAGCCAAGGTTCCGATGGTAGCACCCAGTCCGTTGGTCATCATCATAAACAAGCCCTGAGCCGAAGCTTTGATACTGGGTTCGCATTCCTGATCGACAAAGATACCTCCCGACACATTGAAGAAGTCGAAGGCCACACCGTAGACGATGCACGACAGTACGAAGAACAGCACACCCGGCATAGCAGGATCGCCAATACCGAAAAAGCCAAAGCGGAAGACCCATGCAAAGAGTGACATCATCATCACCACCTTGATACCAAAACGCTTCAGGAAGAAAGGAATCATCAATATACACAATGCCTCGCTAATCTGGGAAATAGAAGTCAGCATGGTGGCATTATTGGCAGCGAAAGTGTCAGCAAACTCAGGCGTACCTTTGAAACTGGTCAGGAAAGGACCGGCAAAGCCGTTGGTGACCTGCAGACACATACCCAGCAATGCCGAGAAAATGAAGAACAGCGCCATCTGGCGACGCTTGAACAGCTTGAAGGCATTGAGGCCAAGTGTTTCGGCCAGCGATACCTTGCCTTCCTTTTTCTCCAACTTACACTCTGGCAAAGTAAAGCAATAGGCAAAGAGCACAAGGCTCAGAATACCAGATACCATGAACTGCAAGTAGGTATATTGGAACTTATGAGCATTTTCGCCCAACGTAAAGCCAAAGCCGCTATCGTCGATGAACGCGCAGTTGACGAACCACATGGTGGCAATGAAACCGACGGTTCCCAGCACACGGATGGGCGGGAAGTCCTTCACCGTATCCATACCATTGTTCTTAAGAATGGTAAATGCCGCAGTATTGGTCAGCGCGATGGTAGGCATATAGAATGCCACACTCAACGTATAGAGGGCAATGAACAGCGACTTGTCAGACAACTCCTGTCCGAAGCCAGCCTCACTGCCCAGCCACCAGCAGCCAAGCATAAAGGCACCTGCCACCAGATGGCAGAGCCCCAGCAGACGTTGTGGCTGGATGTACTTGTCGGCTACAATACCCATCAGTGTGGGCATAAAGATACTGACGATGCCCTGGATGGCATAGAACCAGGAAATCTTGTCGCCAAGACCGGCAATGCCAAGATAATTACCCATACACGTGAGGTAGGCACCCCACACCGCGAACTCCAGGAAGTTCATTAATGATAAACGGAATTTCAAATTCATAGCGCTATCGAGTTATTGGTTTACTAATAATTGATTTCATTGATTCCTCACCAAGGGGAGAAGGTTGGGGCCGTTCACCAAGGCGATGATGACGAGGACGCAAAGAGTCTGGCAACACAGAGAGTGAATCAGACCTCGATCTCTGAGGCTCCGGCTCCGTTTCATTTTGTTCGTTCTTATGGAAACGTATCAATTGGATATTGCTGACAATAAGCATCCTCATGTTTGAAGTGGACTCGTATCCCTGACCCAGATAGATAAAGCCTTTGATTTCCTTCACAGGCTCATCACAGCCATCAATACGCAGCTGAGAGCGACCATTGACAGAGAAATGGGTTATGGAGGAAACGATACTATCGTTTTTATACCTCACAGCCATATAGGCAACGGCATCCTTTGAGCCACTCTGGTAAAGGAAATCGCTGTTCCAGGTCAGCATGAAGCTGTCGCCTTTGCGGAAAGCCGTATCGGCCAACATCTGATACTGCAAACGATTATAAGGTGCATAGGGAACGAGTACCTGCGAAATGACACCGTTCCATATATTGGCCGTATCGCCCGTCAGCGTACTGGCCGTAAAAGTTTCCACCTCACCAGCCGAAGCACCATACTCGATGGCAGCCTCGCCCAAGCGCTCCTGGACATTCTTCCAGATCTTGACGAAACGGTCAGAACGCGTGTAGTAATAGACAAGTGACGAATCGAACTCAGCCCGTGTCAGACCATACTTCTTCAGGACGGCCTCGAAATAGAGCTCGCGCCTGTAGTCCATTAGGCGTGAAGAACCCTCCGTGCTTGTTCTGTCCTCTTGCTTGGCAATGCCCTCCGACACGAAATAGTCATAGAGAATGTCTTCCATATCGTCAGGCTGTATATACTCCTTAGGAACTTTTGGCGTACATGCATACAAAAGTACCAGAAAAAGCAACACAATATGACTACGGTGCAGGTTCATTCTTCTGAAATGGGCTCTTCTACAGGGGCTTTCTTCTTTAAAGTAATCTGACTGACTTCCTTACGATAGAACAACAAGAGTAACACAACACCCACACTGATGGAGGAATCGGCAAAATTGAACACCGGACTAAAGAAAACGAAATGGTCTCCACCCACGAGAGGCATCCATAAAGGCCATTCCGTTTCAATCAACGGGAAATAGAACATATCCACCACCTTTCCCATCAGGAAGGGAGCATAACCCGTACCGAAAGGTACAAAGTAAGACTGGTAGAACTCTGACGAATTATTGAAGATGAGCCCGTAGAACATACAATCAATAAGATTGCCCGCAGCACCTGCGAGGATCATCGCCAGACAGACCAAATAGCCTATCTTCGCCTTTTTGCCCACCTCAAGCCAGATATAATAGCCCAGCACCGCAATGGCACCAACGCGGAAAAGCGATAGTACAATCTTGCTACCCAGCTGCATACCGAAGGCCATACCGTTGTTCTCAATAAACGTGATATAGAACCAGTCGGTAATATGGATGCTCTCATGGAGAGTCATCGAAGTCTTCACCCAGATCTTGATGGCTTGGTCGATCAGGAGAATGGCGACGATGATCAGTGTCGCCAGTCTCCCGTTGGTGAATATCTTTCTGAAAGCGTTCACTTCACTTTCTTTTGGTTCATCTTCGACTGAACACTCAACGTGGCGTGAGGAACGGCACGAAGGCGCTCCTTAGGTATCAGTTCGCCAGTGATACGGTCAATACCATAGGTTTTATTCTCAATGCGTACCAAAGCGGCCTTCAAGCCTTGTATGAACTTCTGCTGACGGGCAGCCATCGAGATGAGCTCTTCCTTCGACTGCGTAACACTACCCTCCTCCAAAGCCTTATAGGTAGGAGATGTATCGTCGACATCGTTGGAGTCCTCATTCATGAGCACTTTCATCATCTGGTCATAGTCGCGCTTGGCCAAAGCCATTTTCTCATTGATAATCTGACGGAACTCCTCGAGTTCTTCGTCACTGTAACGTGTCTTTTCTGTCATATTTCTACAGATTTTTTCTATTAATATTATCTTTTTCCTACTTTAATATTCAGTTTAAAATCATCGAAATCCACTTCCTGTCCATCGTTGGCGGCAACCTGGATATCGTCGGCAAGCACCTGAGTCTTAATATAGTCTGCGAAACTCACAAGACTCTTTTCCACCTCAGCATTCGGGGACAATGTCACCATAATGCGGTCGGTAATCTCAAAACCGCTCTCCTTACGGATGTTCTGTATACGATTGATGAGTTCGCGGGCCATTCCCTCGTTTTTCAACTCGTCGGTAAGTTCCACCTCGAGGGCTACAGTGAGGTTACCCTCGTTGGCTACCAACCAGCCAGGAATATCCTCGCTGATGATATCCACGTCCTCTGCGAGGACTTCTAGCCCATCTAGCCCTTCTAGTCCGGCTAGTTTAATACAGCCATTCTTCTCGAGCTCAGCAATCTGCTCCTGCGAGAGGGCATCCATAGCGGCAGCCACACTCTTCATGAGCTTTCCGAACTTCTTACCCATTGTGCGGAAGTTGCACTTCACTTTCTTCACGAGCACGCCAGCACCCTCAACGAAACGGAGTTCCTTGACGTTCACCTCGTTCATGATCAAATCCTTCACAGCCTCGATATGCTTCTTCTGTGTCTCGTCGACAGCAGGGATCATAATGGCCTGCAGTGGCTGACGCACCTTGATATTCACCTTGCGACGCAGGGCGAGTACCATCGAGGTAATCTTCTGCGCCATCTGCATACGGGCCTCGAGATCCTTATTGATCTGGGCATCATCAGCCACAGGGAATTGGTCGAGGTGTACGCTGTCGAGCGCACCGCCGAGGTCCTTGTACAGCTGATCGGCATAGAACGGAGCGAACGGAGCCAGGAGTTTGGCCACTGTCATCAGACAGGTATAGAGTGTCTGATAGGCACTCAGTTTGTCAGCAGACATTTCCTTGCCCCAGAAGCGCTTGCGATTCAGACGAACATACCAATTGGAGAGGTCGTCGTTCACAAAAGCATCGATAAGACGGCCTGCACGAGTAGGATCGTAATTGTCAAGCTCAGCCTCAACGCCCTTGATGAGGGTATTCAGACAAGAGAGAATCCAACGGTCAATCTCAGGACGTTCTGTTTGTTGCTGTGGCACAGCAACAGACTGAACCGAGGGATCAAAGCCGTCGACATTCGCATACAACGCAAAGAAACTGTATGTATTATATAAAGTGCCAAAGAACTTACGCCGTATTTCGTCAACACCCTCAGGGTCGAACTTCAGGTTGTCCCAAGGCTCGGAGTTGGTCATCATATACAGACGTACAGCATCAGAGCCATACTTCTCAATCATTTCGAAGGGGTTCACCACATTACCCACGTGCTTCGACATCTTGTTACCCTTTGCATCAAGCACAAGGCCTGAAGAAATAACATTCTTGAAGGCTACTGAGTCGAAGATCATCGTTGCGATGGCATGCAACGTGAAGAACCAACCGCGGGTCTGGTCAACACCCTCGTTAATAAAGTCGCAAGGGAAGGCGATGCCCTTGTCAATCAGATCCTTATTCTCAAACGGATAGTGAACCTGAGCATAAGGCATAGAACCTGAATCGAACCAAACATCGATGAGGTCACTCTCACGTTTCATAGGCTTACCGCTCTCAGAAACCAATACGATGTTGTCTACATACGGACGATGAAGGTCGATCTTATCGTAGTTCTCTTTCGACATATCACCAGGCACGAAACCATTGTCCTTCAGAGGATTCGAAACCATAAATCCGGCTTTGACAGCCTTCTCTATCTCGTTGTAGAGCTCCTCCACCGAACCAATACAGATTTCTTTGCCATCCTCATCGCGCCAGATGGGAAGCGGTGTTCCCCAGAAACGAGAACGGGAAAGGTTCCAGTCGTTCAAATTCTCCAGCCAGTTACCGAATCGGCCTGTACCCGTAGATTCCGGCTGCCAGTTGATGGTCTTATTCAGTTCGAACATACGGTCCTTCTTGGCAGTGCTGCGAATAAACCATGAATCCAGTGGATAGTAAAGCACGGGTTTATCTGTACGCCAGCAGTGGGGATAGTTGTGTACGTGCTTCTCTATCTTCAGCGCAGTACCCTCCTGCTTCATCTCCATACAGATCACGATGTTCAGGTCTTCAGCCTTGGCAGCAGCCTGCTCGTCGTACTTACCATCCTTATTGAACTCAGGGGCATAGGCATTCTTCACGTAATCACCAGCGTGGCGGCCATAACCTTCTTTGTTCACACATTTCGCGATGAAGTTTTCATCGAGTTCGTCCATCACATAGTACTTACCCTGAAGGTCGACCATCGGACGGGTTTCACCTTTCTTATTTATAAGGAAGAGACTTGGGATGTGGGCATCCTTGGCCACCTTGGCATCATCGGCACCGAAAGTAGGCGCAATATGCACGATACCAGCACCATCCTCAGTAGTCACATAGTCACCAGGGATGACGCGGAAAGCTTCGCTCTCCATCTCTACGAACTGATCCTTGCCATTCTCGCCTGTAAAGACTTTCTCAGGATGAGCGGTAGCATATGCCTTAACATAGTCAGCAGCATTCTGATCGAGTTTGGCAGATGGCTTAACCCAAGGCATCAACTGCTGATATTTCAGACCAACGAGCTGCTCGCCAGTATAACGACCAACGATACGATAAGGAACAAACTTTTCACCCTTATTGTATTCAGGCATCTCGTCGCCATCGGTAATGTTACCCTCAGGAGCAAGATAAGCGTTCAAGCGACTCTCTGCCAGAATGATGGTGATTTTCTCACCATTATAAGCATTATAGGTCTCGACAGCTACATAATCGATCTTCGGTCCTACACAAAGGGCTGTGTTTGAAGGCAGTGTCCAAGGAGTGGTCGTCCAAGCCACAAAATACAAGGGGCCCCATTTCTCTGAGAACTCCGAGAACTCAGAGAACTCTGATTTCTCCGATAAATCAGCCTTGAACAGCGCTGTCACGGTGGTATCCTTCACATCACGATAGCAACCAGGCTGATTCAGCTCATGAGAGCTAAGTCCAGTACCTGCGGCTGGCGAATACGGCTGAATGGTGTAGCCCTTATAAAGCAGCCCCTTCTTATAGAACTGCTGCAGCAACCACCACAGCGTTTCAATATACTTGTTTTCGTAAGTGATATACGGATTGTCGAGGTCTACGAAATAACCCATCTTCTCCGTCAAATCACGCCACTCCTGCGTGAACATCATCACATTCTCACGACATTTTTTGTTGTAATCCTCTGTTGAGATGTATTTCTCTGAGTCCTTGTTGTCGATGTCAGCTTTGGTGATGCCCAGTTCCTTCTCCACGCCCAACTCTACAGGCAGACCGTGGGTATCCCATCCTGCCTTACGCTTCACCTGATAACCCTTCATGGTCTTATAGCGGTTGAAGGTATCTTTGATGGTACGTGCCAGCACGTGGTGAATACCAGGATGACCATTGGCAGAGGGAGGTCCCTCGAAAAACACAAATTGCGGACAACCCTCGCGCTCGTCTACCGAGCGCCAAAACACATTCTTCTCACGCCACATCTCAAGGATGTCATCGTTTACCTGAGTTAAGTTCAAGCCGTTATGTTCGGCGAATCTCTTAGTCATATCTTATAAAACTCTAAACTTTTCTTATTTAGGGCGCAAAGGTACTAAAAATATTCGAGTCGACAAAGGAAATAAATAATTTTAAGATTTCTACCCAAAAATGTGCTTTATTTCAGAAAAAATTCTTATCTTTGCAAACAAATAAATCAAAAACAATAATTAAAAACAGTTTTTAGTATGGTATTAATGATTATTCAACTCCTCATTGTCTTAGGAGCGTTGTGGGTAGGTTCACGTTATGGATCACTTGCCCTGGGTGCTATTTCCGGCATCGGTCTCGCTATTCTCGTGTTTTGCTTCAGCCTCAAACCGGGAACTCCTCCGACAGATGTGATTTACATCATCATCGCAGCTGTAACCTGTGCAGGTATCATGCAGGCCTCAGGTGGTATGGACTGGTTGATCCAGATTGCCGAAAAGATGCTGCGCAAGCATCCTGATCGCATTACGTTCCTCGCACCATTAACCACTTTCTTCCTGACCGTATTGGTTGGAACTGGGCATGTGGTATATACCTTAATGCCAATTATTTGCGACATTGCGTTAAAGAAAGGCATTCGCCCTGAGCGCCCCTGTGGCGTGGCCTCTATTGCCTCTCAGGTTGGTATCACCTGTTCACCCATCGCAGCTGCCGTCGTGGCCTTCGTTACCATCTCCAACGAGAACGGTTTCGACATCTCGATTCCTGGTGTGCTCATGGTATCCATTCCAGCTTGTCTGTGTGGTCTGATGGCAGCAGCAGCAGCCTCATATCACCGCGGTCTTGACCTCGACAAAGATCCGGAATTCCAGAAGAAGATTGCCGACCCCGTGCAGCGTGATTATATCTATGGTTCTGGTGCAACCACACTCGACAAAGAGATTCCGCAATCGGCAAAGAATGCCGTATTTGTATTCCTCGGAGCCCTTGCAATCATTGTGATGTTCGCTATCTTCCCCAATCTCCTTCCCTCGTGGGACGGTAAGGCCCTGAAGATGAACCTCGTCATCCAGATCGTGATGATTGCCGCTGCCGCCCTGATGATTCTCTTCTGCAAGGCACAGCCGAAGAAAGCCGTTTCCGGACCTGTGTGGCAGTCGGGTATGGTGGCTGTCGTTGCCATCTACGGCATCGCCTGGATGGCCGACACCTATTTCTCCAACTACATGCCGGAGATTCAGGCCATGCTTGAGGGCATTGTAAAAGACTATCCATGGAGCATCGCACTCGTATTCTTCCTGGTATCTGTGCTGATCAATTCTCAGGGCGCCGTAGTCGTCTCGATGTTGCCATTGGCCTATTCGCTGGGCATCGCAGGTCCCGTGCTACTCGGTGTGCTGCCTTCGGTCTACGGTTATTTCTTCATCCCGAACTATCCTTCTGATATCGCCACCGTGAACTTCGACCGCTCAGGCACGACGGTCATCGGCAAATACCTGCTGAACCACTCGTTCATGATGCCGGGCCTCATTTGTGTCTTCACATCGACCATCGTGGCCTATATTCTCTCTTCAATATTCTATTGATTCAATGATAAAAAGGATTCTATCACTTACCATTCTGGCCACTCTGACTGCGGGAGCCGCAGCTCAGCAGTGGCCAGAAATCCATCAGGAAGCCAAAGCTGGAGCTCGCTGGTGGTGGCTCGGATCTGCTGTCGACAAAGAGAACCTGCGTTGGGCCATGCAGGAATACGCCAATCATGGTATCGGAGCCCTGGAAATCACCCCTATCTATGGTGTTCAGGGTAACGAGGTGAATAATATCCCCTACCTCAGCGATGAGTGGATGTCGATGCTGCGCGAGGTAGAAAAGAATGGCCAGCAGATGGGCATCGAGGTGGATATGGCCACCGGTACTGGTTGGCCATTCGGAGGCCCTTGGGTTCCATTGGAGGAGAGCGCCAACAAGGCAATCTTTGTAAATACCAGTTTTGTAGGCAAGAACGTAACAGACTTGCCTCTGAAAGTAGCATCCAAAGATCAACCCTACAGCAAACTCAACAAGGTCATGGCCTATTGGAAGGGACATCCCTACGATATCACCCAATACGTCAAAGACGGTTTGCTCACATGGTCTCCTGAGGATATTCTGACATCGCAGATAAAGTCAGCAGAAAATAAGACCTTGAAAAAAGTCCTGAAACTCAAACTGAAAGAACTCGAGAGCGCCCAATGGCAAGTCGTTGCCCTCTATGTCCGCTATGGTGTGATGAAGGTGAAGCGCGCTGCTCCTGGCGGTGAAGGTCTAGTGATTGACCACTTCGATCGTCATGCCGTCAAGAACTATCTGGCACATATCGAGGCTGCCTTCGAACGGACGCATACCCCCTACCCTCACACCTTCTTTAACGACTCCTACGAGGTAGCCGACGCAACCTGGACACCGACATTATTAGAAGAGTTTGAAAAACGGCGCGGTTATAAACTGCAGGACTATTTCCTGCTGTTGCAAGAGGGTGATCCCAAAATTGTCAGTGACTATCGGGTGACACTCGGTGACCTGCTCCTAGAAAACTTCACCAATCAGTGGACAGACTGGGCTCATAAGCACGGTGCCATCACCCGTAATCAGGCACATGGTTCACCTGCCAACCTGATTGACTGTTATGCCGCTGTAGATATCCCTGAGATTGAGGGTTTCGGTCTATCTGATCTAGGTATAAAAGGTCTACGCACTGATCCTGGCAAGACACGCAAGAACGACTCGGACTTCTCGATGCTGAAGTATGCCCCATCAGCAGCCCACATCTGCGGTAAACCTTATACCTCAAGCGAAACCTTCACCTGGCTGACGGAACATTTCCGCACCTCGCTCTCGCAGCTCAAGCCCGACATCGACCTTATGTTCTGCGCAGGTGTCAACCACATGTTTTTCCACGGCACCTGTTATTCGCCAAAAGACGACCCATGGCCCGGGTGGAAGTTCTATGCCTCGATCGATATGTCACCCACTAACAGCATCTGGCGCGATGCTCCCTACTTCATGCAGTATGTCGAGCGCTGTCAGAGTTTCCTGCAGTGGGGAGAGCCCGATAACGACTTCCTCGTCTATCTGCCCGTCCACGATATGTGGCAGAAGAACACCAAGAAATTGCTCATGCAGTTCAGTATCCACGCCATGGGCAGTCTTGCACCGGAGTTTATCAAGAGCATCTTAGCTATCGATGGCGCAGGCTTCGACAGCGACTACATCTCCGATCGTCTACTGCTCTCGACGACCTACAAAGACGGCATGCTACAGACAGCCGCTGGCACACGCTACAAAGGACTTGTCATTCCTGAATGCAAGATGATACCAGATAATGTTCGGCGGCACATTGAACAGATGAAAGCTCAGGGAGCCTATATAATATATGGTACGCGAGCCTCTGACCTTGCCGCTGCCGCAAAACCCGAGGCCATGAAGCTGGAGTGCGGGCTGAAGGCCATCCGACGGAAGAACCCAACAGGTTATCATTATTTCATCGCCAACCTTTCGCCCAACGATATCGACGACCGTCTGCCGCTGGCTATCAGCTTCAAGGATGCCATCTGGTTCAATCCTCTCAACGGCGACATCATTCCCGCCAGCATCAGCGGTGACAGCATAGATATAAGCCTGCGCAGTGGCGAGTCAATGATTCTGCAGACCTTCGACAAGCGCATCGATAAAATTCCTAACCTTTCTGGCCGGACTAACTATACCAGTAAGGCTAGCAACATTCCCCTACACGGTCCTTGGACACTCAGCTTTACAGAAGAGAGTCCCAAAGTTGGAAAGACCTTCACTCTCGATAAGCTCCAGACTTGGGAATCCTTAAACGATGACAGTGTGAAGATAACGATGGGAACAGGCATCTACACCACTAAGTTCAAGTTAACGAAGAAGGATGACCCGAAGGGAGCCTGGGCGATTGACCTCGGCGATGTACGCGAGTCAGCCCGCGTGTATATCAACGATCAGTTTATCGGCTGTGCCTGGAGTGTGCCGTTTGTTCTCGATTGTAAGCAGGCGCTGAAAGTTGGCATGAACGAACTCCGTATTGAAGTAACTAACCTCCCCGCCAACCGCATAGCCGATTATGACCGCCGTGGTGTCCCCTGGCGCAAGATGGAGGAGATCAACGTGGTCGACATCAACTATAAGAAGACGACATACGACGGATGGGAGCCGATGCCCAGCGGTTTGAACTCCGGAGTCAAGCTGATGAAATCCGAGTAATCCGAATACTCAGAATAATCCGAAAAAAAAAGAAGGCCCCGCAATCGCGGAGCCTTCGTTTTTATGATGATCAGAAAGAATTTACTCTTCTTCTTTCATCTCCTCCTCATGCTGCTTGATCAGAGCCTGCTGGATATCGTTCGGGACGAGTTCGTAGCTCGAGAAACTGGTGGTGAACGAAGCACGGCCACCTGTCAGAGAACTCAAGGCGATAGAATAGCTGGCCAGCTCCTTGAGAGGGATCTTAGCTGACAACTTCTGATAGCCAGCCTCAGAGTCCATACCCATGATGATGGCACGACGACCCTGAAGGTCGCTCATCACATCACCCATATAGTCGGCGGGAACCAGCACCTCGAGGTCATAGATAGGCTCGAGCACCTTAGGACCGGCCTCTTTGAAGGCTGCAGAGAAGGCATTACGTGCGGCGAGCATGAATGACAACTCGTTAGAATCAACCGGGTGCATCTTACCATCGTAAACAATCACACGCACGTCACGGGCATAGGAACCTGTCAACGGACCCTGCTCCATACGCTCCATCACACCCTTCAGGATAGCAGGCATGAAACGCATATCGATAGCGCCACCAACAACACTGTTGATGAATACGAGCTTTCCACCCCACTCCAGATCCTTCTCTTCCTTTGACTTGATGTTCATCTTGAACTCCTGACCATTGATGGTGAACGAAGTAGGATCGGGCATGCCATCAGTGTAAGGCTCCACGATCAGGTGAACCTCACCGAACTGTCCGGCACCACCCGACTGCTTCTTATGACGATAGTCGGCACGTGCCATCTTGGTAATCGTCTCACGATACGGAATCTTCGGCTCGATATACTCAATCTGGATCTTCTCATTGTTCTCCATACGCCACTTCAAAGTACGTAGGTGGAACTCACCCTGACCATGAACGATAATCTGGCGCAACTCCTTCGACTGCTCAACCACCCATGTGGGATCTTCCTGACGCATCTTGGCCAAGGCAGCCATCATCTTCTCAGTCTCTGACTCATTGACGGCCTTGATGGCACGAGAGAACTTGGAGTTAGGATACTTGATAAAGTCGAACTTATTGTCAACATCCTTGCCATTCAGCGTGTTACCTGTCTTCACGTCCTTCAGCTTCACGGTACAGCCGATATCGCCGGCATTAAGTTGATCAACCTGAATACGGTTGGCACCAGCACAGGCATACAGCGTTCCAATGCGCTCCTTTGAGCCACGGTCGGCATTATTGAGGTCGTCACTGCTTTTCACACTTCCGCTCATCACTTTGAAATAGCTCACCTCACCGATATGTGGCTCCACACCAGTCTTAAAGAAATAGAGTGATGCGGGGGCATTGGAGTCAGCAGGTACTTCCTTGCCGGCAGCATTCTTGATGACGGGCATATCACTGACGAAAGGCACCACGTTGCCGAGGAACTCCATCAGACGACGTACGCCCATGTCGCGGCCTGCGCAGACGCAGAATACAGGGAAAATCGAGCGGGTGACGAGACCTTTGCGGATACCCTCGCGCATCTCGTCCTCGCTGAGATCTTCAGTCTCGAAGAACTTCTCCATCAGCGAGTCATCGCCAGCAGCAGCAGCTTCTACGAGCGCAGCCTTCATCTCCTTGGCCTTGTCGAGCTGGTCGGCAGGAATATCCTCGATGATGGGAGCACCCCCCTCGGGCTTCCAGGAATACTTTTTCATCAACAGCACGTCGATCACACTGTTGAAACCAGGGCCTGTAGCAATAGGATACTGCACGGGCACACAATTCGGGCCATAGACATCCTTCAACTGCGAGAGAATCTGATCGAAGTCGCAATTCTCGCGATCCAACTGGTTCACCAGGAAAATCACAGGTTTCTTCAGTTTCTCCGTGTTGCGGAAGGCATTCATCGTGCCAACCTCAGGACCATATTGACCATTGATGAGGATGACAGCCTGGTCAGTGACGTTCATAGCGGTGATAGAACCACCTACGAAGTCGTCAGAACCCGGACAGTCGATGATGTTGAGCTTCTTATTATTCCACTCCACATGAAAAACAGTTGAGAACACCGAGTAGCCGTATTCCTGTTCTACAGGGAAATAGTCGCTCATAGTGTTCTTACCCTCTACGGTACCGCGGCGCTTAATGATGCCGGCTTCGTAGACCATACTTTCGGCAAGAGTGGTCTTGCCGCTACCCGCACTGCCAATGAGTGCAATGTTCTTGATTTCGTTTGTCTGATAAATCTTCATTATCGTTCGGTTTTAAGTTTAAATATCAAATTCGGTCGGCTAAATTAGATATTTTTTCAGAAATCACCAAAGAAATCTGCCATTAATTAAAAAATATTAGTACTTTTGCATTTAAAAATGGCAGGAATCTACATACATATTCCATTTTGTGCGAGCAGATGCATCTATTGTGCATTCTATTCGACGACGTCGTTGAACCTTCGCCAACGGTATATAGATGCCCTTTGTCGAGAGATGGAATCAAGGCGCTCTGAGGAAACGATCTCCACCATCTACCTCGGCGGCGGCACGCCCTCGCAGCTATCGACAGCTCAGCTCCGTCAGCTATTCGATGCCCTTTATATATTTAATAATGTGACGGCAGATGCCGAAGTCACGATCGAGGTGAATCCTGACGACATGACGACCGAGTTCGCCGAGGAACTAAGCGGACTACCTTTGAATCGTGTGAGCATGGGAGTCCAGACCTTTGATGACGAGCGACTGAAATTTCTTCATCGTCGACATACGGCAGCACAGGTCTATGAAGCAGTACAAAGACTAAGGGCTGTAGGTATCCATAACATCAGCATTGACCTGATGTACGGTTTCCCAGGCGAAACCCTCACCGATTGGGAACACGATATCGATGCTGCATTAGCGCTCGGCGTGGAACATCTCTCTGCCTACTGCCTCTCCATTGAAGAAGGAACCCCTTTATGGAAATGGACAATAGATAATGAACAATGGATAATGGATGAAGAACTGGAGCGTCGGATGTACTATACACTCATCGACAAATTGGAGGCTGTCGGCTTTGAGCATTACGAGATCTCCAACTTCGCCCAGAAAGGTTTCCGTTCCCACCACAACAGCAGCTACTGGACAGGCATTCCCTATCTGGGCCTTGGAGCTGCAGCCCACTCCTTCAACGGCCATACGCGTTCGTGGAACGTGGCCGACATCCATCAGTACATCGAGGGTATAGAGCAAGGCAAACGTCTTTTCGACGTAGAGGCTATCGAGGGCAACACGCGCTATAATGACTTGCTGACCACCGCTCTACGTACCCGCGAAGGCCTCGACCTCAGCCTTCTCTCTGAGCCCCAACGCGACTATTGTCTTTGCAGTGCACGCCGTTTTATCAACGACGACCTGCTAACAAATAACGGCGAGCATCTGGTCCTCACCCGCCGCGGGCTCTTCGTGAGCGACATGGTGATCAGCGGCCTGATGCTCGTCAACGATTGATAACGGCAGTCTATAATAAGATCCCTTCGAATATCCTTCTCAATTACTCTTCCATCAGTTTGCGATAACGGGCACGCTTAGGCTCTTCAAGACCCAGACGTTGTGCTTTATTGCTCTCGTATTCGCTGTAGTTGCCCTCGAAGTAGAACACCTTTCCCTCCCCCTCGAAGGCCAGAATATGCGTGCAGATACGATCAAGGAACCAGCGGTCGTGGCTGATGATCACCGCACAGCCGGCAAAGGCTTCAAGACCTTCCTCCAGCGCGCGGAGCGTGTTCACGTCGATATCATTGGTCGGCTCGTCGAGGAGCAGCACATTGCCTTCCTGCTTCAGGGCGATAGCCAGATGCAGACGATTGCGCTCACCTCCGGAAAGCACCGCACATTTCTTTTCCTGATCGGCACCGCTGAAATTAAATCGCGACAGATAAGCCCGCACATTGACATCCTTGCCGCCCATACGGATGGTCTCGTTGCCCTGTGAGACTACCTCGTAGACAGATTTCGCGGGGTCGATATCCCGATGCTGCTGGTCGACATACGATAGCTTCACAGTCTCGCCCACTGCGAACGAACCCGCGTCGGCCTGTTCCAGACCCATAATCAGGCGGAACAACGTTGTCTTGCCCGCACCATTAGGTCCGATTACGCCCACGATACCATTCGGCGGCAATATGAAATTCAGATCCGTAAACAGCGTCTTCTCAGGATATGACTTCGCCACATGCTCGGCCTCGATGACTTTGTTTCCTAAACGAGGACCATTGGGAATGAAAATCTCGAGTTTCTCCTCCTTCTGTTTCTGCTCCTCATTGAGCATCATCTCGTATGAATTCAGACGGGCTTTACCCTTAGCATGACGCGCCTTGGGCGCCATACGCACCCATTCAAGTTCGCGCTCCAGAGTCTTCCTTCGCTTCGAGGCCGTTTTTTCCTCCTGTGCCAATCGCTGGCTCTTCTGCTCAAGCCATGACGAATAGTTGCCTTTCCAGGGAATGCCTTCGCCGCGGTCAAGCTCAAGAATCCACTCCGCCACATCATCAAGGAAATAGCGGTCGTGTGTCACGGCGATTACCGTACCTTCGTATTGCTGCAGATGCTGCTCCAGCCAGTCAATCGACTCGGCATCGAGGTGGTTGGTAGGCTCATCAAGCAAAAGCACATCTGGCTTCTGAAGTAACAGTCTGCAGAGCGCTACCCGACGACGCTCACCACCACTCAGCGTCTTCACGCTCCAATCGCCTGGCGGACAGTTCAGAGCCGCCATCGCGCGGTCGAGCTTCGAATCCATGTTCCAGGCATCTGTCGAGTCAATGATATCCTGCAGTTCAGCTTGGCGCTGCATCAGCTTGTCCATCTTGTCTGCATCTTCATAATACTCTGGCAGTCCGAACTTCAAGTTTATCGCATCGTATTCGGCCAGTGCATCGTATACGTGCTGCACGCCCTCCATCACGTTTTCCTTCACAGTTTTCTCCTCATTGAGCGGCGGGTCCTGAGGCAAATAGCCCACGCTATAGCCTGGGCTCCATACCACGTTACCCTGATACTGCTGGTCGAGCCCCGCAATGATCTTCATGAGCGTAGACTTACCAGCACCATTCAGACCGATGATGCCAATCTTCGCCCCATAGAAGAAGCTGAGATAGATGTTCTTGAGCACCTGCTTCTGGTTCTGCTGGATGGTCTTGCTCACCCCAACCATCGAGAAGATAATCTTTTTGTCGTCAACTGTAGCCATAAGTTTTGGTTTTTATGCTGCAAAATTAAATAAAAAATTTCGATTTTCCAAATAATCCCGATTTAATTCCGGAAAAAAAGGAATAGGGAGTGGTATAAAAGAGAAAAGAAATCGTCGAAAAAAGAGAAATGTCAAAGTATTAACATTTCTTATTTTTTTTTTTGAATATTAGCAGAATTCATAGTATCTTTGCGAGCAGAATAATTAATCACCTTAACAAAGGAAAAAGCTTATGAAGGGAAAGAAGCTGTATGAAACGCCCGCGATACAGATATTACAACTTGATCAGCAGACAGGGCTGTTGACAGCCAGCAGCACCGACATTGAGTTGGATGACGTAAGTCGTGAGAGTTATGGTGAGCCGATAATAGAAACTTGGAATTAAACAATAACCCTTTTAAACAAACAACATTATGAAAAAGATCCAGAAAAGCATTATGATGCTGGCCGCCGTGCTGATGGCAGGTGTCGCTATGACCTCGTGCAGTAGCGAGGAGGAAATGAATGTTCAGGAGCAGCCTGTACAGGGCAAGTAAGTCATGAAAATCGATGCCAAAAGGAGCAATAACGCCACCCGCGCCGTCGGATTAGTCGATGGAGAACTCATAGCCAGATGGCTTACTACTGATGTCATAACAGTATTAGACTATCACACAAATGAGACTCTCGGCACACTTACGCCACAGAGCGAAGGCGTAGAGAGCGCACTGGTTGGAACCCTCACCGCTCCGGCATCAGAAAACACATACCTCCTTATTGCCAGATCGGCAAGTGCTACTGCCATTCCTGGTTTTGATTATACCGGGCAGGTCGGAACAATGGCAAGCTTATCAAAGTGCGACTATTCGACTGCTATTATCGAGGCTGAAGAAGATGATTATATAATTACAGCCAATAACAGCGTTCAGTTTAATAACGAGCAAGCCATGGTGGAATTCTCGCTGTGGAACGAATACACAAATGCGGTTAATGTTAAAAAACTGACCATCGATTGCTATAGTGGCGATAAAATCAAAGACGGCGTTATTGACGGAGCTGATTCGGACATGATATTATGCGTAAATTATGATTCGACAGTAACAAAGAAATACACATTCGGTCCACTGGAAATCAATCTCGCAATAGCCAATTACGTTGTTAAGGCAGCGATTAAGATGGGTAACACTAATGAAACGGTCAAGATCACGGCAGAAACAGAAGATGGTATTTATTCCTTTTCAAAGGATAACGTGACGTTTGAAGAAGGTAAATACTACTCTGTCACGATAGAAGATATGAGCAAGATGGCTAGCAGCCGCAAGACCTACGGCGATCCGATAGTTCAAGTATGGGAGTAACAATCTGAAATAACGCAAAGAAATAAGCAAGTTGAAGAGAAAATCACCCTGAATTGAGATATTAATCGTTAAATAAAAATAAAAGTATAAATAAAATCCAGTCCGCCTGAAAAACGGATTGGATTTTTTCGTATATTTGTAAACGATAAATGACAAATAAGATTGATGCATGAAATTTATGTTGCAGAATGGCGCCGTAGGACAACAACAGCGCTTTCCCGAGCGGAAATCGTCGCTGTAGGGTAGCAACAGCATTTTCCCGAAAGGGAATCGTCGAAGCAGGGCTACAATAGCATTTTCCACAAAGGAAAACATTGCAGTAGGGCTACAATAGCAATTCAAAATATAGAGAACAGATTATTAGTATTCATCTTTTAAAAACAAGAGCTTATGATTCAACTTGCGATTCAAACCAAGGATCTGCCGCTGACGCGGCTTTCGAATTCTGTGCTGGTAGGCACGATGAAATTCACTCTCGACCAGTTCAACCTCGCCTTCCCCGTAGCCGCGCCGGCGCCGGACCGTCTGGGCGAACAGTTCAGCGAATTCTCGGCGAGCTACAGCCGCCTGAACTCAGCCTATGCCCTCACCCGCGAGAGCCTGATAACACAGGATATCGCTAGCCTCGATGAAGAGGGCGACCAGCTATGGATAGGAACGAAGGAGACCGTGGAAGGAGCGCGCCGCATGACGGCAGTGCCGACGAGAAAACAAGCGGGCGACAGGCTGAACGTGTTTCTTAAGAAATACAAGGTCGACGTGAAGGAAAACATGATATCCGAATGGTCGAAAATCCAGCAGGCCTGCGAAGAAGCAAACGGTTCGGAGCAGCTGACGGCCGATCTGGCGACACTCGGACTGACGGAGATATGGGCGCGGCTGACTGAAATCGCAGGACTGCTGCGTGACAAGATCACCGAGCGCTCGGCCGAACTACCTGCCCAAAAGGCCATGAAGCAGGCCCGCGAGGCCATCTATCCCGAGTATCGTGCGCTCATCCGGCTGTTGAACAGCTACGCAGATACCGATGTAGACCTGCATCGTTTTGACGCGCTCATCCAGGGGCTTAACAACAACATCGACTACGTGAAGATCCACGCTATCACAAAGGAGAGCCCGGGATCGGGCGACAATCAGAACAATCCGTCAAATCCGATCAATCCAGGAGAGTCCGGAGGCGATGAAGAGCCAAGCGGTGGCAACGGCAACGGGGGCGATGAACACGGAGGCCAAGACACGCCAGGTGGTGGGGAAACGCCAGGTGGAGATACGCCGAGCGGAGGCGACAATGGTGGTGGCGATGACAATGGCGGCGGGGACGGCGGCACCGACTCCGACGGCTTCGATAAGGATTAAGCATCACCTCCGCCGCAATCCGGCGAAGGATTCAAAAGAAATTGGGCTGGCACCCTCACGGGGCCAGCCCTTTTAAAATGATTATGGGCAATATGTGTAAGGTATTAGAAATGGAAGTTGACATCGAGGCCGAACTGCAGGGGGGTGGCGCGTTGAGCGAAGTTGCGGGTGCCCCCGGCAGCGGAAGATTGCACAGCGAAGGTGTTATACTTCGTATCCGTGAGGTTGCGGGCCCAGAGAGAAAGCGTAATCAGGCTTCCTTGCCCGTTCGCACCGCCCTTGTGCGCAAAGGGGATAGCGTAGTCGGCATGTGCGCCAAGCGTAGCGTAGAGCTTCTGGGCGTAGGTGTTGGCTTCATCCCACCAGGTCTTTCCCTGCCCCGCTATGTTGGCACCGAGTGTGAAGCGGCCCACGTGCCAGTCGGCCATCGCCGAGAACGTATGCAGCGGCACGAAGGGCACGTAGTTGTCCTTGTAGTCAAGGCGGCCAGTTGAGGTCTCCGTCCCCTGCGAGGTATTGGATTTGTTGTTCCTCTCCTCGGTATATTCGTCGAATTTAGCATTCGTGAAAGCGTAGGTCACGCCCCAGTCGAGCGCGTTGTCGAATGCACGGCCGCGGAACGTTGTCTCCAGACCGCAGGAGTGACTTTTACCGGCATTCACCATCATACGGCCGTAATTGCTATTGGGCTCCATGATGGACAGCTGCTGGTTGCGGATCTGCATGTAATAGAGGGCGATATCGAAGTGCGCCATACCGCCGAAGAGATTCAGGTGGGCACCTGCCTCGTAGTTCCACGATTCCTCGGGTTTGTAGGCGATGGTTTCTTCAATCACGTCGTAGTCCTGTGCCGTATGCTCCACGTCGTAATCGCCGCGCATGGCATCCTGCTGATGGGCGTTGAGCTCGGTCTGGAGCACATCGGAGAACATCTGTATGTTGAATCCTCCGGCGCGATAGCCCTTAGAGGCGAGGACATAGACGTTGCCGAGGTTCTCGTCGAAGCTGTAGGTGAGTCCGAGCTTCGGCAGCAGCTGCGTGTAGGTTTTCTCACGGCTATCGGCGACGTGCGAGGTCAGATGATAGGTGGCCTGCCGCTCGGCTGTACCGCCCGTCATATTCATGTAGGCGAGGGCGTCGTATTCGATCTTCACCTTGTCGACGTTGAATCGCAGGCCGAGGGTAAGCTTGAGGCAGTCACCCAGGAGGATGTTCGACTCGTGGAAGGCGGCGAAGTTCATCGATGGCGTCTTGAACGACTCGGGGACGGCCATCTCTGCCGACATGGTCACGCCGCCGATGGCAGCCTCTAAAGCCTTCTCCGCGGCAGCCTCGGCCGATTTCGCGGCAGCGATCTTCGCAGCAGCCTCGGGCATGCCCTGGGAAACCATCTGCTCAAGCATCTGGTCGTACATCTGCTGATACATCCGGGGGTACATCGACTGCCGCATGGCGCCCTTCATGGCATTGGTGATGGCATTGCCGATGGGGCCGGTGATGGCGTCGCCGAAACTGACGGGGGCATCGGTACGCAGCCACTGATAGGAGCCGAAGAGTCCGCTGGTGTGCTGCCAGATGCTCTTGTCGTGGGAGCGGAGCACAAACTCCTGGGTCAGAGCGTTCATCTTCTGACGCTGTTCCAGAAGCAGGTAGTCAGGAGCCATGTAGTCCTGATCCATCTGCATGCGGTCCTGCAGGAACTGGTAGCTGGTAGTCGAGGTGAAGAGCAGCTTGTCTGTGTTATAGCTGATGTTCAAGCCCGTGTTCAGCATATTGCGCTTGTAGCCGTTCATGATGGTCGTGGCGGGATCATGCCCTTCCTCGCCATAGCCAAAGCCATTCTGATTTACCCACTGATAATCAGCCGTCCAGTCGAACTTCAGCTGCTGTGAGGGCAGGAAGATGAGGCGCACCTTACCGCCAGCCTCGAGACTGCGGTCGTTTTTCTCGTCGAAGTTCTGATTGTTGATAAAGCCCTTCAGACCGTTGTAGAAGCCCGCCACCGTAAAGGCGAGTTTCTCGCTCGGACGATGATAGTGAGCCACCTCGACATTTCGATACAGACCGTTGCCGATACCAAGACGGATATCGGTTCCCTGATAACGCATGGGATCCTTGGAGTAGACACGCACTAATCCGCCCTCGGTGTTCTGGCCATAGAGCGAGCCTTGCGGGCCTCGCAGGATATCCACGCGGTCGAGCATATAGAAATGGTTGTTGAAAGCGGCCTTCGACATCAGCGGGATATTGTCGTAATAGAGACCGACGGCAGGACTGTTGACGCGTGAGCCAATGCCACGAACGTACATCGATGAGGTGAGGCGCGAGCCATAAGCTGGCATTACGAACGAGGGCACATACTGCGATAGCTGTGAGAGATCGCGGACATTCAACTGTTGGAGCTGTTCGCTGCCAAAGACATTACTGCTCACAGGCTGCAGGCGCAGGCGTACCTGTTCCTTGGGCTGAGCCACGATGGTTACTTCGTCGAGGTCGATCACCTTGCTGGTATCAGAAAGAGCCTCATCAAATGGATTCACGAGAGTAGAGCCTACAGCAGAGAGCTGACAGGCCAATGCTATCAAAACGCAAAAATATTTATTCATTATTTATCTTTTTACCTTTTCGGCTGCAAAGGTACAACTATTTTCCGACATCTGCAATACCTATTTATATTTATTTTTGCAGCAAAAGGCGATAAATGGCAAAAACAATGTAGGCAATCAGCAGCGGATAGCCTATATAATATAAGGTGGTGACGCTGAAAACCACATAGTCGACGGCACATACCGCTGCCAGACCGCCAAGATAAAGAATCGTCTCGCCCAGCGGCAGATGGTGGTAGACATCGTCGACCGTTGCAATGGCCACGATGAGCAGTCCCCAGACAAAGATGACAAACAAACCGAGATGCCACGGCAGCGCATAGGGATTAAGCGATGGATGATAATAGAAATGGCGCCACATCTCCGGCGCAAAGAGCTGGATGGAGCTGTAGAGCACTGCCGATGCCGCCACGAGCAGGCAGAGCAATGTGGGATAAAACGAGGGGATATCGTTGAAATGTACAATCTTTGCGCCCTTGCGCAGCAAGCGTCGCACACCGTAGGCCCCACCGACAAGTGCGCAGAAGGCAAGGAAAATCAACAGATGGGAATCGGAGAAGAAGTCGATGAACTGACTGATGGGATCATCGGGCGATACCGCTAACAAGAGATCTGACTCACGCACCCAACCGAAGGTGAGCTGATCGCGCGCCACCTTCACCCAAACGCTGTCGATGGAGTCCGTCGGTACAGTGCGGATATCGGCCACCACAAGATGATCGTGTCGACGGAGCGTAATGGAATCCACCAGCGAGAGCATCGGCATGGTTTCCTCACCGGCCGTGATCTCCGCCGTGAGGATGTCGGGCACGGGCATCATTTCGTTCTGCTGCTCAAGGATTTTAAGCGAGTCGCGTTTGACGACGAAGTTGTAGCCTTGCGTGTAGTGATGGGTGGTATAGAAAGAGATGGAATCGAGCTGCTGCTCGGTAAGATTCCAGGCATCAGACGTAATCGGACCCTGATTGTAGCAACTGCAGAGCAGTTGATATAAGATGAAAGATGTAAGAAATATGAGAAGGCTACGGCGCATAGACATTCATTTGGCAATGTTGGCAATCGAACTCAAGACGGAAACGGCGACCATCGCCTAAAACGAGAGAGAGCGGCTCCTGCCATTGAGGCCGCTGACCGCCATATCTGACACAATAGCCGAGGGAATAACGGATGCAATGACGACACTGCATGATGGGCCCCTTGCCGCCTTTCAGTTCATAGGCAGTCAGTTCCTTCACACCGTAGAAATCGCACGCCTCATGGTTTGAAATGTTGTAGAGGTAGGGATGGTTTAGAGGTGAAAGGTGAGAAAGGCTACGGGTAGGCGAGCTTTGCTCGGGAATGGCAAGAGGTGAGAGATTAGATCTGTCCTCTGAGTCTGCAGAAGAAGTATTCGGAGAACTCGGAATATTCGGAGTAATCGGAGTATTCGGAGTAATCGGAGTATTCTGAGTAATCGGCGCGGTCTTAAGGCGCTCCACCAACTGACGTCGCATGTCGGAGAGCAGGCTATTGGGGATGAAGTAGTTGAAATCGGCAGGGATGTCCACCTCATCACATGAGTAGATGGTATCACCGAGTTTCGTCAGCTGTCGGATGATGTTTTCGCGCTGCGGAAGCTGCGCAATCTGGTGTTCTGCGGGGACATGAATCAGGCTATCCTCGGCGCTAAGCTCAAAGCCATCAGGGACAGCGCGAAGTGCCATGCGGATCGGAATGCGACGTTCAGCACTCGTCTTCGACATCAGACGGTCGAACTCCTGGTCATTGTTGCGGTAGAGTCGCATGCCAGGCTTGAGTCCCTGCGGCATACGATAAGGATAGATACGGTTGCCTTCGACCTTATTGGCCCGGAAGCCTACCAGCTGACGCGCTTCATTGAGGAAACAGAGCCCGTCGCCATTAGTGAAGCTCGCCACACCCGCCACATTGAATGAAAGACCACGAATCTCCTTCACAATACCGACATAGGCACCCATTGCCTTGGGTGTATCCATCGAGGCGATGTCCGGCATTTCCGAACTGCATTCACCTACCCGCAGCCTTTGCCGACCATGCAGGAAATAAGTGGTATAGCCGCGATTGAAGGTCTTGTCAAGATCGGGGGTGAAAATGTATTTGCATTCGCCGTGCGAGCTGCGACAATATTGGTCGGGATGACGCTTCACGATTGCATTGAGCCGCTGACTATAAGCTGCCGTGACGTTCTTCACATAGGAGAGATCCTTCAAACGGCCTTCGATCTTGAACGACGTCGCACCAGCCTCGATGAGTTCCTCAAGAAGGTCGATGCGGTTCATATCTTTCAGCGAGAGCAGATAGCGGTCGGATACTACCTCCCTACCCTTTGCGTCCTCAAGCGAAAACTGCATACGACAGAACTGCGCACATTCGCCACGATTGGCACTGCGCCCGAAACAATATTGCGAGGCATAGCAATGTCCGGAATAGCTCACACAAAGGGCGCCATGCACAAACACTTCAAGCTCTACGTCGGGCACTTGCCTGTGGATTTCCTTCATCTCGTCGAGTGAAAGTTCACGAGCCAGCACCACTCTGGAGAAGCCGACATCACGCAGCCACTGTACTTTCTCTACCGTACGATTGTCGGTCTGCGTGGAAGCATGTGCCGCCATCGGCAAGTCATGCATCATCTGGAGTACTGCCATATCCTGAACCAGGATGGCATCAACACCGGCTTCCTGCAAGTCATGAAGTAGCTGACGCGTTGCCTCCAGTTCTTCGTCGTAGATGATGGTATTCACCGTGACATAGACGTTCGCACCAAAGGGATGCGCATAGTTGCAGAGCTTCCGGATATCGTCGACACTATTGCCTGCAGCAACACGGGCACCGAAACGAGGGGCTCCGATATAAACGGCATCGGCACCGTGGTCGATGGCAGCAATGCCATATTCCAGATTCTTGGCGGGGGCAAGTAGTTCTAAGGCTCTCAATTACTTAATATCATCGATGTTATACGGTGTCTCCTGATAAACATAATAGTTGACCCAGTTGGTATAGAAGAGATTGGCGTGAGAGCGCCATGTGACCAGCGGAGGATTGGCCGGATTATTATTCCGGTAGTAATTCTGCGGAGGAGCCACATCCTTACGGATATCCTTATCACGTTTATACTCATTATCAAGCGTGTTGGGCGCATACTCCAGATGGCCGGTGATAAAGAATTCGCGTCCTTCGCGAGCCATGACGACGCTGACACCACATTCCTCCGACTCAGCAATCAAACTCAAGGCCGGATTAGCCAGGATATCCTCCCGATGAATCTCCGTATGACGGCTATGGGGCATCATAAACTCATCATCGAAGCCACGGAAAATGGGAAGCCTGGGATCAAGCGGCTTCTGCGAAAAGATGCCGAACATCTTCATCGGCAACGGATACTTGGGGATGCCGTAATGATAATAGAGCCCTGCTTGAGCGGCCCAACAGATAAACAAGGTACTCGTGACATGGGTACGGGCCCAAGCAAAAATATCCGTAATCTCGTCCCAATAGCTCACATCCTCAAACTCCAACTGCTCCACGGGAGCACCCGTGATAATCATACCGTCGAATTTCTCCTGTCGCATCTCTGCAAAGTCACGGTAGAACATCATCATGTGTTCAATCGGTGTATTCTTAGGCGTATGGCTCTTCAACTTCATGAAACTGATCTCCAACTGCAAAGGCGTATTGGAAAGAAGACGAATCAAATCTGTTTCCGTTGTAATCTTCAACGGCATCAGATTCAGAATCACAATCCGCAACGGACGGATATCCTGCGAATGGGCTCGGGTATCGTCCATAACAAATATGTTTTCCTGCTTCAATAAATCAATAGCAGGTAATCTGTCAGGTAATCTTAAAGGCATGGCGCTGTTTATTTATTCATTTTACTTCAATCACGCAGGCTGAGACATTATCGAAGCCACCAGCCTTAATAGCGGCCTCACAGAGGGCATCGGCATCCCCACCCGACTTAAGCATTATCTCTATCTGCTGGTCATTCAGCATATCACTCAATCCGTCACTGCAAAGCAGATAGATATCCGATGGCAGGAAATCATCCGTCATCCTGACAATATCCATAAAGGAATTCTTGCAGCCTCCTCCGATACAATTCGTAATGATACTACAATGCTTGGAATAACCCAATATATTGTTAAGAGAATGATCTTTTGTCAGTTGCAGCAAGGAACCGTTACGCAGACGATACAGACGGCTGTCGCCACAATTCATAGAGAAGAAATCTCCCTCATAGCAGGCTATTCCTACCAATGTGGTTCCCATGCCCTTATGCTGTTCATCGACATGCCCTTTGGAGTCGATAATCATATTTATGGACTCCAGCCAAACCATCAGCATCTCATTAAGTTCTCCAGCATTCAATCCGGAAGGAATATCATTGAAAAAAAATTGAAGATTGTGCAAGACGTCGCTACTGGCCACCTCGCCACTCTTATGGCCTCCCATTCCATCTGCCACAGCAAGGATAGTGCGCTTTACTGAATCTAATTCAATCTTGGTGCTAAAATTGTCATTCCGAATAAAAGAACTGCCAACCAGCACCATATCTTCATTATTTTTTCTTACACAGCCGATTCTGCTCGCAGCTGTCACATACAAATTCATCATTACCAGATTATCTTACAATCACTTGTAAATTAATATTAGCAATAGTCAGTACATCACCGTTGCTAAGCGACATATCAACATCGGGCTGAAGCGTACGCTGATTCAACTTGGTGCCGTTAGAAGAGTGCTTGTCCGCTATACACCAACCTGTATTGACAGCATACTTCAACTGAGCATGCGTACCCGACACGTACGGATACTTCTCAAAGAAATGAGAATACGGACCCGTACGGCGACCAATAATCGCACCATTGATACCAACGATACGGATATTAAGACTGTCGTTTGCTAACGTCAGAACCGGAATTCCATTACCATTCTGTTGCTGATTTCCTCTTGAGCTTACAGAAGTAGCCATATCCATCTTCAGGCTTTCCGACATTCCCGGAAGACCATCGGAGGCTTTCTTGTTAGCGTCAGGAGCAACCATCAAACCGCCACATTGCGTGCAACGACGCCCAATACCGACACTTCCACAACGGTCACAGAACAATAAAGCCTGTCCACATTGATCACAGAAATGGGAATCGTTGTCTATCTCTTCTTTGCAAGTCGGGCAAATAATCATAATCGTCGAATTATAAATCTTCTGGTAATATTAACTGATAAGTTTCTTTTGTCACCTCTTCTGGTGGCATCTGTGAAACACGAAGCGAGAGTTTCTGAACCGTCGCATCAAGCAAATTACGCATCTCACGGGCATTGCCCCACGACTCATCCTTATTAAGCACCATCTTGTAGATGGTATCCAAAGCCTTGAACTCTGCGGTAGGTGACAGATTATATTGTTCTTTCTGAGCCATGTGCTTGAAGATGGCCAACAACTCGTCTTCGTTGTAATCATCAATATGAAGTTTGTGGGTAAAGCGACTGGCTAAGCCTGGATTCATCATCAGAAATTCCTCCATCTTATCCTTATAGCCGGCTGCTATCACAACAAACTTGCCACGATCATCCTCCATACGTTTCATCAGGGTATCAATGGCCTCCTTGCCATACTGGTCACCACCATCACTGAGCGTATAAGCCTCATCGATAAAGAGGATGCCCCCCATGGCCTTGTCACACATATTGTTCACAATCTTCGGGGTTTCACCCATATACTTACCAACCAAAGTAGCACGACTAGCCTCTATTACACGAGCCGTAGGAAGGATTTCCATAGACTGAAGCACCTCACCCATCTTACGGGCAATTGAGGTCTTACCTGTTCCGGGATTACCAGTCAGAATAAAGTTCATGGCCATCTGTTGTACCCTACCGGCACCCATCGCAGCACGCTGCTTCATAAACATGCTCTGCACAGCCAGACGACGGATAGAATTCTTTACGGAACGCATGCCGATGAACTCATCCAGTTCGTTCAGCACCTCCTCCAGCGGACGGGCAGCCTCACTCTGGGCTGCAGGAAGATCTTCCTTCGTCAGTTTATACATATCCGATTCCTGGAATCCAGGATCGCTCATCAGCTTAACCAGTCGTTGACTCTGACGCTCTACAGCACCATCAAAGATGCGACGGGCCTCACGGGCATTGCCAAAATTCTTGTCGCGACGCAGATAGAGCTGTTCGAATTCACGATGGATAGCAGCCTCAGTGTCCTCATCAATTGTAAAGTTCTTGCTTTTGGACAGGTTGATGAATATCTGAGTCAACTCATCAGGCGTATAGTCATCAAAATGAATGGTCTGTGTGAAACGACTCTTCAACCCAGGGTTGGAGTCGATGAAATCATGCATCTGATCCGTATAACCTGCCACGATACAGATAAACTTTCCACGGTCATCTTCCAATCGTTTCAACAATGTGTCGATGGCTTCCGCACCGAATGAATCACCATCGTTCGACTTGAGCGTATAGGCCTCATCGATGAACAACACACCACCTAATGCCTGATCTACAAGTTGATTGGTCTTGATGGCAGTCTGTCCGGAATAGCCTGCAACCAATTTTGCACGATCAGCCTCCACCAACTGGCCACGTGAGACAATACCCAATGTCTTAAACACATCAGCCATGATACGTGCCACCGTCGTTTTACCTGTACCAGGATTACCGGTAAAAACATAATGTTTGCCCTGGAAAGTATTGGTTTCGCCACGTTTGATTTGCAGATTGAGGAAAGCGGCAAGGTTGGATATTTCTTTCTTCACACCACCTAAACCCACAAGACCATCGAGTTTCTTCAGACACTCTGTATAGTCTACTGCTTGAGGAGCCTCATACGGAATGTCCTGATCCTCAATCGTCATCAGCTCCTCATTACTCATCGTTGAGATATTCTCACCTTGCAAACGCTGAGCCTGTTTCTTGCAAATCTGGTCAAACAGTGAGCGCATTGTACGACCATTGGCAAAGTCCTTGTCACGAGATTTGTACATCTCTGTGATCATCTTCTTCGTCAAAGCTTCTGCCTGCTCAGAAAACAAATATTTCTTCTCCTTCGCAAAGACAAGCATGATCTCATAAAGTTGTTCAGGCGTGTAATCTTCAATATTCAGGAAATAATTGAAGCGACTGCGGAAACCAGGATTGATCCGGAAGAGATTGTCCATCTCCATCCGATAGCCGGCAGCAATAACGACAAACTTTCCGCGATCGTCCTCCATGCGCTTCATCAGTTTCTCCAAAGCCTGCGCACCCTGATTATCGCGGTCACCGGCCTGACTGACTGGCGCCAATGTATAGGCTTCATCCACAAAGAGGATACCACCCATCGCCTTGTCACACAAACGGTCTACCACCTTTGGTGTCTCACCTTGATACGGACTAACCATCTTGGCACGGTCTACTTCAACCACATGTCCACTATCGAGATAACCAATAGCAGCTAATATCTCGCCCAATTTACGGGCAATGGTCGTCTTACCTGTTCCAGGATTTCCTGTCAGGATGATATGCATCGACATCTTCTCCTGCTCGCCCAAGCCACGTTCGGCACGCTCTACACTATTCTTTACAGCATAGGCAATCTCACGGACAGCGTCTTTCACCTCGTCCATGCCAATATACTTATCAAGGTCTTTCAGGATGTCCTCAACAGAACGCTCCTCAGGTACGTAGCCCTTGATATCACTCTTCTCTACAACCGTAGCCTGAGCACCACGGCTGATAAACTGTGTGAAGATATCCTCGGCCGTTTTCATGGCAAGGTGTGCATTGCCAAAGGTTTCGTCCTTTATCTTGATCTGATACTTGAAATAACGCTTCAGTTGGTCATCGGCCTCCGGGGTGAAATCAAAAATGCCATAACGCATCTTAAGGTTCAGTTTGCAGATATCCGTCAGTTCGTTATAGTTTGGTGTCGGCAAACGGAACGTGTACTTGAAACGATTTGCCACTGCCGGATTACTCTCAAGGAAGTCGTCCAGTCCTTTAGGAAGTCCAGAAATGATGACCACAGGATTGTCATCCCATTTGTCCATCTCAACAAAGAGTTTATCCAAAGGATTAACCTGATTGGAATACTTGTCAGGCAGTAGTTTTTGGACATTGTCAAAGAACAGGATACCATTCTTTGCCTTTTTGATGTTCTCATCCCACTTGTCGACAAAGCGCTGATAGTCGACAGCATCCACCATCGTCAACTTTGGCTTGTCGATAATCTTGTTCTGATAGAAATAGTCGCGGAGAATCTCTGCCAATGCAGTCTTACCTGTTCCTGTCTCACCAACAATGATGGCATTAACGGAAATACGCACTTGAACGATATCCTTCCGTGAACGCAGGAAAGCATAGGTGTCGACAATGGTTTTCAACTGTTGCTTGATTTGATCAAGACCAACCAACTTGTCAAGCAGGTTCTGGCTTACCATGGGCTGTCCGCACCACTTACAGAACCTGGCTACGCTCCTGTTTTCTTTATGACAATGCTCACATATCATTATTCTACGTCTTTTTCGATTTTCTGCATCAATTCCGAAGGCTTGAAACTGAAATTATCAACATTAGGATTGCTGACATTCATCAGACTTGGACTAAAAATAATAAAGTCAAGTACGAAGATGAGCGCCAGAATGCTCCATAGCACATAATGAAGCACACTCTCACCGCTGATGGAACGCACCTGATCGGTCACATCATCAAGCAAGCCGAACTTCGAACCCTTAAACTTATATGACTTTGTCTTGAAAGTATAATATAGAGGTTCGAGCAAGGTTGACTTAATATCATTATCAAGCACCTCCGAAATCAGTTTGTTATCGGCTTTCTGGTCACCAC
Source organism: Prevotella sp. (assembly GCA_017556145.1). Taxonomy (GTDB): domain Bacteria; phylum Bacteroidota; class Bacteroidia; order Bacteroidales; family Bacteroidaceae; genus Prevotella. The sequence continues at coordinate 30,977 of JAFZCU010000180.1, forward strand.
GGAAGTCCGTCAGATGACATATGAGCATATAGACCAATGTAATGGCAATAACCGTTATATTAAACAGGCTCGGATGCGACTGGTCCATATATTTTAAAATTATAATAGGTATAAATGCCGAGAAAGCACCCGCTAATCCCCATAAGAAGGAGAAGAAAAAGTCATATCCCCTGAAGTAAGCTCTAGTGGCTATAATAATACCCGTCATACCACCCAAAGGCAGACCGATGGAAATAAAGGAGTGCCCCAAGAGGAATGTACGGTCTTTGACACCGATGAACAACATCAACAGGATCCATAATGCTGAAAGACCATAGAAGACCATGCGCCATACCTTCTCTTTACCTTTTGCACGTTCCCAGCCACTTCTGACATTCTGAATTCTGTTTGAAGTTTCCTCGCGAGCATCAACAAAACGCTTATAATAAGTCTGGTGACTGTCTATCCTACCCAACTCATTCAACCAATCCTCCAAGGAATGCTCGTAAGCATATTCCTCCGTAAAGTCGGCAAAGGGGTCTTCATGATAGAAAACAGAGAGCCATTGCGTAAACGAGCCATTGCGCATCTCATTCCTGATCTGAGCATAATCGTGTGAATGAATATTACGACCATCTGTCAGTTCTGTGCCATCAGGCAGGACGTATGCCGGCGTCACGCCTAAAATCCTGCAGAATCGATAAACAGCCGTTTTCGCATCATAGGCACCCAGGCGCTCCCGATTCTCTTCGCTATTGAAATCAAAACAACGATTGGCTTCATTCTGGACCTCCGCCCATCCATGCATTTGGGCAAAATAAGAGAAACGGTCATCCAGATTGATAATGTCAGACATTTGTCTGGCAAACTCATCTTCATCGGCATGTTCAAGATTCTTCATCCGCTCATTCAGCAATTCTCCTACCTTTTGCGGCGTATTAGCACTACGAAGGTCATAAGCAGCATTACGATCCAGATTATAGAGGACCTTATAAGCCAAGGTTTCTGAGTAAGGCTGGTTCCTTGTCAGAATACGCAAACTCTCACAGGCCATCTTATCCTCATGGCTATACATCCACGACAAAAGTCTGCCATCCGTCAGGCTATGCCACTCATCTTCGTTCAGTTGTTCCTTACCAAATGTCCTGACGATGTCTTTTAATGATGAAGAGGGATAGCGTGAGAGCAAGGGGATTTCCGGATCTATTTCAAAAACGAGGCGCATCACGGCCACTTTCGCATCAAAATGCTCCGTCTGGTTGAAATAAGAGCGTAGACGATCAATATTGCATTTGGTGTGGGATTCCAGATATTGATACAAAGTATCGTTCGGATTGACAAGTAATAGGCCGTATTCCTTAATATAACTCAGCAAGGAGATGGCCACGCTATGCACGTCGTCACACAAGTTCCCCTTAATGTCCCTATAAGGATAAGTCGGCTCCATCATATAAACAGCAGCCATCAGTCCGGCATGTTGGTCAACAGGATATTTGTTCACAACGATATCCTTGACAATCGTACTCAATTTGTCATTGCCACATTGTTCCAACCATGAACTGATACGACCATTGTATAGATACCCGATAGCCAGTTTTTCGTTTTCCAGCAACATCGGCACCAACTCGTGGATATTATCAGCCACCAGATTTCTGTCGGGATCAACAATGAAACTCTTATACTTTAAGAACGGTGAACTCAAATCCACTTTCGGACTTTCCCCTTCAAACCATTTCTCCACCTGGTCATATCCCCAGCGGTTCAATGGATTAACGACCGTCATACCTTGAACAATCATTTTGACCCGTTCTGGCAATTCGTTCATGCGGGGCAGACGTCCTTCGCTTTTCTGGCGCATCATCACACGCTCATTGCTGCTCATCGGATTCTCACCGAGCCAGACATACATCAGGGTAACACCCAACGAGTAGAAGTCTGCCGCCGGCGTCACCTCCACAACGCCATCGATCACATCCGAATACATCTCCGGAGCTGCATAGATGGGTGTCCTGGCCTGAGTCGTCTGATGCAACTTTCCGTCATTCTCCAACATACTCGAGATGCCGAAATCACCTAGAACCAATTCTGTATGTTCCTTGTCACGGAAGAAAAGGTTACTCGGTTTAACGTCCTTATGAAGAATATTGTTGCTATGACAATAGGCCAGGGCAGCCGCTGCCTGCAGAGCAATACGACGGAACTTGTTAATGTCACCATTCAAGTGATAATCGGTCAGTGTTCCGCCTCGGAGATATTCCATCAGTTCGTAATTCCGGCTCTTGCCATCAACATAAACTTTTCCATAATCAAGGAGAGACACTACCATTTCAAACTTGAAGTTATAAATGGTCTTCAGCATCTTCTTGTTAACGTTGAACGTAGGATAATAGATCTTCAAAACATATTCCTCGCCATCTCGCTCTACAAGATAGACCTGAGCCTCACCGGAATTCTCGCTGAGACATTGCTTGTTTTTGTATTTGACGCCTTTCAAGACAAAAAATTCCCCTGAAACGTCTTGCGTATCAGGTTCATCATGCCCCATAGTACGCATGGTCATATCCATTGCAGCAGAATGATCTGTTGAATCCAATGCCGGGCGCAAAGTCGTATCGTCGCCAGCAGGCTCTATATGGAAAGTATTCTCAACATTAGGACTGCCATCCGCAGGAGATGCATTCGAGGTTCTCAAAGTACTCATTATAAATCGTCTTTAATTTCTTTTCGTGTATTCTTTCCCAAAATAATCCATTTTCCACCCAATTGCGGCTTGGCGCAACCACATGGGCTGGAATGCAAGGCATGTTTGAAGTTGCATTCCCATGCAAGGCGGACTCCCTGAGGCTTGCAGGCCATCGCGTAATTGCGAACTTTGGCAGGTTGAGGCTGTGGTTGCTGTGCCATCTGCTCCAGAATTTCATTCAGACGCTTCAAACGTGCTTCTTTCCGAGATTCCAGATCATTTTTATCAACTGAAGCTTCTTTTTCTTCTATCACCGGCTGGGCGATGCCCTGATCACGCGCCAACAATGTCAGCACACGTTCGCGCAACTTCCTGCTCAGCTGATCACGCACCTTGTCACGCTCTGAAGACAAGGGAATAACCATTTCCATCTTCTGGATTTCTTTGGTCAAGGCCTCCATCTCCTTGTATTCCGGCGTTAGTTGCAATTCAGCCAGCAACTGGTGAGCTTCATCAGTCAAAGGAGTACCACACTGCTTGCAGAAAGAAAAGTCGTTGAGTGTATGGCAAGTGGGACATACTATACCGCCACGGGGATTACCGCACTCAGGACAAAAAGCTTCCTTTCCAGTAAGATGTGCTCCGCAGAAAGAGCATACGTCCTTACGGATATAGTGATGGCAAATCTCGCAGAAATCAGCATCAGGGTCAATCTCCGCTCCACAATTCGGACAACTTGTCATACCTATTGGTTTTCCACAGGAAGCACAGAACATGGCTTCAGGTTCATTCACTGTACCACAATATGGACATTCGATGCCTTGCGCTGCATGAGCACGCATCTGCTGCAGGGAATCTACTGATGATACTTTTTCCCTAGTCAGTTCTTCATGCCGCAACTCTTGCATACCACTGGCATCTTGGACTGGGTTTTGGGTAATATCTTCGTTCATCATAACATGTTATTTTCACAACTTAGGCGCAAAGTTAACAATTATTTTGAAAAAAAACAAAAAAAGCGCCGTAAATTTACATTTACGACGACATTTTTATTCAATTATGGTCTTTGGCCACCTTTAAACGGCCAATTCTTCGCTTAATTTCTCCCAACGATCCATTTCTTCATCAAGACATTTCTTCGTTGAAGTATACTCCATCACGAGCGTCATATCCGAAGCATTCTCCGGCAACATCAGCAAATCGTCAAGCTCTTTCAAGCGAGCCTCCATCTTCTCTATCTTCGATTCAGATTCCTTTACAGCCTTTTCAATCCTCCTGATGCGTTTCTGTTGTTCTTTACGCTCCGCATATTCAAGGGCCTTTGACAACGTTTCAGAACCTACAGCAGCCTTATTATCAGCTATTTCCACCCTATATGAAGGAGACATGTCACCCAATGGAATACGATTGGTTTTTTGAGAACCGGCATCTACTTTCCCTAATTCATTCAACTCTGATATTTTCTTACTTCTAAGGAAGTCATAGATACCACCAAGATGCTCCCTTACCCTACCGCCACCAAACTCATAAACCTTCGTCACTAATCCATCGAGGAATTCTCGGTCATGACTTACGATGATAGCCGTACCATCGAAAGCCTTAATAGCCTCCTTCAGAATATCCTTCGAGGGCATATCGAGGTGGTTTGTAGGCTCGTCCAGAATCAACAGATTGACAGGTTCCAGCAGCAGACGGATCATCGCCAGACGACTCCTTTCGCCACCACTGAGCACCTTGACCTTCTTATCACTCTCCTCACCGCCAAACATAAAGGCGCCAAGGATATCGTTAATGCGAAGACGGATATCACCCTTTGCCACATTGTCGATGGTCTGGAAGACAGTCAGACTCTCGTCAAGCAACTGTGCTTGATTCTGAGCGAAATAGCCAATCTGGATATTATGTCCGATTTTCAATTCTCCCGTATAAGGAATCTCATCCATGATACACTTTACCAGCGTCGACTTTCCCTCACCGTTCTTACCCACGAAAGCCACCTTTTCTCCTCGCTTGATGGTCAACGTTACATGATCAAACACGGTATGGGCGCCATAATCCTTGCGGACCTCATCGCAGATAACCGGATAGTCTCCGCTGCGCAGACAGGGCGGGAACTTCAGATGCATCGCAGAATTGTCTACCTCATCAATCTCGATGGGCACGATCTTCTCCAGTTGCTTGATCTTCTGCTGCACCTGAACAGCCTTCGTAGCCTTATATCGGAAGCGCTCTATAAAATCCTTCATATCAGCCACTTCCTTCTGCTGGTTCTCGTAAGCCCTCAACTGTTGTTCACGACGTTCCTTTCGCAATACAACATACTCGTTATACTTCACCTTATAGTCGATCACCCGTCCACAGGAAATCTCCAACGTACGGTTCGACACATTATTGATAAAGGCTCTATCATGGCTCACTAATACAACGGCACTCGACGATTGAGCCAAGAACTGCTCAAGCCATTGGATACTCTCGATATCCAAATGGTTTGTGGGCTCGTCGAGCAACAACACATCAGGTTTCTGGAGCAGAATCTTCGCCAATTCGATACGCATACGCCAACCACCGGAGAACTCAGAAGTAGGGCGTTCAAAGTCTGTACGCAGGAATCCGAGTCCCATCAACGTCCGTTCTATCTCCGCCTCATAGTTCTCAGCCCCCAACATCATATAGTGTTCATGCTCGGTGGTATATTTTTCGATAAGTGCCAGATAACTCTCGCTCTCGTAATCAGTACGCTCCGACAGTTCCTGATTCATCTTATCGATGCGTATTTTCATGTGTGTGATATCGGCAAAGGCTTTCTGTGCCTCCTCGCGAACCGTTGTGTCGTCTTGCAGGATCATCACCTGTGGCAGATAGCCGATACGACAGTCCGTAGGCACACTGACATTGCCTGCTGTGGGTTTCTGCTGTCCACAGAGAATCTTCAGCAACGTCGACTTACCAGCTCCGTTCTTGCCCACCAAGGCGATGCGGTCGCGGTCGTTGATAACGAAACTGGCATCTGCGAACAGGGGTTTCACCCCAAACTCCACTTTCAATCCTTCTACTGATATCATCGTTTGTCTATATACTTATAATTCTTGTATTTTTCGGCTGGAAAACGCAACATTTCGTCAGTAATCCCACCAGACTTGAAATTAGAGATGGTAATAGTAGTCCAAATAAAGGCTATCTTAATACGAACACTGATAGGCTCGTAGGTCTGGCGTTTCACCAGAGCATGTACCTCCTTGATACCCTTTGCACCCTTTTTAGCCTTCAACGTAATCATAAGTCCCTGATCATGACTCGCAATGCTATAGTCAAAATTATCCGGCTCGAACTTGAATTTACTTGAATATTTATCCGACTTATTGTTGTTCGCATCATGTATTTCGATCTCATTCTTTTTTTTCTTCTTGATGGTATACACGGTCACACCGTCGTTCCACGAGTTCATCTTAGCATCCACAAACTTACTCTTCTTGCCTTTATACCAAATGGTACCATAAGTCTTATAGATGCCGGTAATGTTCACGTCGTAACGTAGCGTGGCACCTTGTTCTCCAAAAACCTGCTGATAAGCCTGGTTGAAAATTCGTCTCGCCTGTCGTGCATTAGGATTATCCTCAGCCTGTATAGAGGTCAGTACCGACAACAGCAATGCCACGGTTAATAATATCTTATTTCTCATTTTTTTCAATTTCAAGGTGCAAAAGTACACAATTCTCACGGATTATTCGTATTTTTGCAGCATAAATTAACGAATTGTATGGAAAAGAATAGCTTCGCACGACTGATTGCCCAACAACTCAACCTTCAGGAAAAGGCTGTCGATAATACTCTGGCCCTGCTCGATGAGGGCTGCACCATCCCGTTTATCTCCCGCTATCGCAAGGAACGGACGGGAGGACTCGACGAAGTGCAGATTGCAGCCATCAGTACCCAATACGAACGGTTCAAGGAGATTCAGAAGCGTAAGGAGACGGTGCTCAAAACCATCACAGACCTTGGCAAATTAACGCCGGAGCTGGAGAAGCGCATCACCGACTGTTGGGATGCCACCGAACTCGAGGATATCTATCTGCCTTACAAGCCCAAGCGGCGCACAAGGGCTCAGGTAGCCCGCGAACAAGGTCTCGAACCCCTTGCCAGGATTCTCCTCATGCAACGGGAGCGTGACCCCATACATGCAGCAGAGAAATACATCAAGGGCGATGTGAAAGATGCAGAGACAGCCCTCAAGGGTGCCCAGGACATCATCGCCGAAATGGTGAGCGAGGATGAGCGCAGCCGTCAGCAACTCCGTGGAGCCTTCCGTCGTCAGGCCATGATTACCTCGAAAGTGGTCAAATCCAAGGCCGACAGCGAAGAGGCTGCGAAATACAGTGATTATTTCGATTGGGAGGAGCCCCTCAAACGTTGTTCTTCCCATCGTCTTCTGGCCATGCGCCGAGGGGAGAGCGAAGGCATCCTCCGCATCAGCATATCACCCGACGATGACGAATGCATCGAGCGCCTCCAGCGCCATTATGTCTATGGCAACACGCCCTGCGGCAGATTGGTGGCCGAAGCTGTTGAGGATGGTTACAAGCGCCTGCTCAAACCCTCCATAGAGACAGAGTTTGCAGCCCTCAGCAAGGAGAAGGCTGATGAAGAGGCCATCCGCGTCTTCGCAGAAAACCTCCGCCAACTGTTGCTTGGTGCCCCCTTAGGTCAGAAACGGGTGATGGGTATCGACCCAGGTTTCCGTACGGGCTGCAAGGTGGTATGCCTCGATGCCCAAGGCAACCTGCTCCACCACGAAGCCATCTTCCCCCATCCGCCCATCAACAAGCGTATGGAGTCGGCAATGGCTGTTCAGAAGATGCTGAAGAAATACCAGATCGAAGCCATCTCTATAGGCAATGGAACTGCCAGTCGCGAGACCAACGATTTCATCCGCGATGTCCTTGCCGGCCGCTACGACGTTATCACCTCGAAACACGAGAAAGCAATGCCCCAGGTCTTCACCGTCAGCGAAGATGGCGCTTCCGTCTATTCTGCCTCGAAGATTGCCCGCGATGAGTTCCCCGATGAAGACGTCACCGTCCGAGGAGCTGTTTCCATAGGCCGTCGACTCATGGATCCCCTCGCAGAACTCGTCAAGATCGATCCCAAGAGCATTGGCGTAGGACAATATCAGCACGACGTTGATCAGACGAAACTCAAGAATGCCCTCGATCTGACCGTCGAGAGTTGCGTCAACAACGTAGGCGTCAATCTCAATACTGCTTCCCAACATCTGCTCATGTACGTCAGCGGCCTTGGTCCCACCCTCGCCAAGAATATTTTGGATTATCGCAAGGAAAATGGTGCCTTCACTTCCCGTGCCCAATTGAAAAAGGTACCTCGTCTCGGCCCCGCAGCCTTCCAGCAGTGTGCAGGTTTCCTCCGCATCCCAGGAGCCAAGAATCCGCTCGACAACTCCGCCGTCCATCCTGAGCGCTACGACATCGTAGAGCAGATGGCCAAGGATCAGGGTTGTGCCGTCATCGACCTTATTAATAATAAGGAGAAGCGCGAGGCCATCGACATCAAACGCTACGTGACCGATGAGGTGGGCATCCCTACCCTCACTGATATCCTCAAGGAACTGGAGAAACCTGGCCGTGACCCTCGCCAGCAGATTGAGGAGTTTGAATTCGACTCACGCGTCAATACCGTCGATGACCTTATCGAGGGAATGGAATTGCCAGGCATCGTCACCAACATCACCAACTTCGGTGCCTTTGTCGACATTGGTGTCCATCAGGATGGTCTGGTACATATCTCCCAGATGGCCAATCGTCGCATCGACCATCCCACCGATGTCGTCAAGCTCCATCAGCACATCCTTGTCCGCGTCATCGAGGTAGACCGCCGTCGTAATCGTATATCGCTCAGTATGAAAGGGCTCAGCAACCACGATGGACGATAAACGATATCTTCTTAGTCTCATCCGCGAGGGCGAACATCAGCAGCAGGACTTCAAATACCGGGTGACTGATGCACGCAAACTGGCCAAATCGGTGTCGGCCTTTGCAAATACCGATGGAGGGCGCCTGCTGATAGGTGTCCGTGATGACGGTCATCTCTCTGGTGTCCGTTCAGAGGAGGAAATCTATATGATGCACCAAGCCGCTTACAAGTACTGCAAGCCTGAGCCGAGCATCAAATTCGAGACCTGTCATGCCGATGGACGAACGATTGTCATCTCAACGATTCCCCCCTCTGAGAAACGACCGATCTTTGCCCGTGATGAAGAGGGGAAGCTACGGGCCTATATCCGCATTGCCGATGAGAACATCGTGGCATCACCCGTTATTCTGGCCCTTTGGCATGAAGCCCAGAAGCCTAGAGGCACCGTCATGACCTACAACGACACGGTTCGCCTGCTCCTCGACGTGATGACAGGGCAACAGACGCAGAATCAGATTGTCCGTCGCTCCAGGCTCCCACGTCCCAAGGTCATTTCCATGCTTGCCCGTCTCATCCGTTTCGGAACAGCCCAGTGGGAATACATTGACAAGCAATTTCTCTTCAGTCAGACTTAACTAAACCTGTTTCTTCTTGATGAAAATCACGACACCGATGATAATCAGTGCCACAACTGCAATAATGTGTAACAAATCCATAAGCTAATAATGATGCGATTTCTTGAAATTGCACATACCCCTTTTATTTACCGTTTGACGCTCCAAAAATAGCAATTATATCCCAAACTGCAAAGGAAAATGGGTTCAAAAACAATTGTCTTCAATATTTTTTAACAAATGAGAGTTGAAAGCCCTAACCGGGACAATCAGCTCTCATTCCTTAAACGTTCAAGTTGGCATACTCATACAACAAATGCATCAAAAATCTCCTAAATATCATGTATCTCGCATAGGCACAATAAAGCACTGACACCTGTGCTTTATTTGAATGTTCAACATCGCATCCAATATTGACGCAAAGGTTTGCGTGGATTTTCAGCGTTTTACGACGTTAAAGATTTGGAAGTGTCGCAGATTATTCTTATCTTTGCAGTCGCAATAAAAAAGTCACATTAAAACAACGTTTAAAAATGAAACCGCTAAACAAACAATTCGCTCCCAAGAGCGTGATGCCTGAAAAGGTGATTCAGTTCGGAGAGGGTAACTTCCTCCGCGCATTCGTAGATTGGATTATCTGGAACATGGACCAGAAGACCGACTTCAACGGCTCCGTCGTTGTGGTGCAGCCTATCGAGAAGGGCATGGTGGAATGGTTGAACGGTCAGGACTGCCTGTACCACGTGAATCTGCAGGGCCGCGAGAACGGCAAGCCCGTGAACACACTGGAGCGCATCGACGTAATCAGCCGCGCGCTGAACCCCTATAGCCAGAATGCCGCCTTCATGGCCCTGGCCGACCAGCCCGAGATCCGTTTCGTGATCTCGAACACCACCGAGGCCGGCATCGCCTTCGATCCTACCTGCAAGCTCGACGATGCTCCTGCCAGCTCATATCCCGGCAAGCTGGTGCAGCTGCTCTATCGCCGCTACAAGACGTTCAACGGCGACAAGTCGAAGGGCCTAATTATCTTCCCCTGCGAGCTGATCTTCCTCAACGGCCACGTGCTGAAGGAGTGCATCTATAAGTATATCGACCTGTGGAACCTGGGCGCCGACTTCAAGAAGTGGTTCGAAGAGGCCTGTGGCGTGTATGCCACTCTCGTGGACCGTATCGTACCGGGCTTCCCCCGCAAGGAGATTGCAGAGATTCAGGAGAAGATCTCGTATCGCGACAACCTCGTGGTACAGGCCGAGAACTTCCACCTCTGGGTGATCGAGGCCCCGAAGGAAGTGGCCAAGGAGTTCCCCGCCGACAAGGCCGGTCTTCACGTGCTGTTCGTGCCCAGCGAGGAGCCTTACCACAAGCGTAAGGTGACGCTGCTCAACGGCCCGCACACGGTTTTGAGTCCTGTGGCATTCCTCAGCGGTGTGAACATCGTTCGCGATGCCTGCAACCATGAGGTGATCGGCAAGTATATCCACAAAGTGCAGTTCGACGAGCTGATGCAGACGCTCGACCTGCCAATGGACGAGTTGGAGAAGTTTGCCGGCGACGTGCTGGAGCGCTTCGACAATCCCTATGTCGACCATCAGGTGACATCAATCATGCTCAACTCGTTCCCGAAGTTCCAGGCCCGCGACCTGCCCGGCGTGAAGACCTATCTGGAGCGCAAGGGTGAGCTGCCCAAGGGGCTTGTCTTCGGTCTGGCTGCTATTATTACCTATTATAAAGGTGGCAAACGTGCCGACGGTGTGGACATCATCCCCAACGACGACCCGAAGATCATGCAATTGCTTGCTGACCTCTGGGGTACCGGCGACACGCAGAAAGTGGCCGATGGCGTGCTCAGCGCTGAATTCATCTGGCAGGAGAACTTGAACAAGATTCCTGGTCTGAACCTGATGGTGAAGCAGGATCTCGACCTCATCCAGAGCGTCGGCATGCTTGAAGCAGTGAAAAGTATACTCTGAAGTTTAGAGTTTAAAGTTTAAAGTTTAGAGTTTAGAGTTGATTACCCTGCAAGCAAATCCGCCTATAGAAGTAATCATCTATAAACTATAAACTTTAAACTATAAACCAAAAATATGAGCGAAGCGATTGAAATAAAGGGGGCGAGGGTCAACAATCTGAAGAACGTTGACGTCAAGATACCCCGAAACCAATTCACAGTGATTGCCGGAGTCAGTGGCTCCGGTAAATCATCTCTGGCCTTCGACACCTTGTATGCCGAAGGTCAGCGGCGTTATGTGGAGAGCCTGTCGAGTTATGCCCGACAGTTCCTCGGTCGCATGAACAAGCCCGATTGCGATTTCATCCGCGGCATCCCCCCGGCCATCGCCATCGAACAGAAAGTCATCGCCCGCAATCCGCGCAGCACCGTGGGCACGACGACCGAGATCTACGACTATCTGCGCATGCTCTTTGCCCGTATCGGTCACACTTTCTCGCCCGTCAGCGGCCAGGAGGTGAAGAAACATTCCACCGAGGACGTTGTGCAGAAGGTGCTGGAATACTCCAAGGGCACGCGATTTGTGATCATGGCGCCCATCCACGTGCCGGAAGGCAGGACGCTCGAGCAGCAGCTGAAAGCGTTTATCCTTGAGGGCTATGCGAGGATATATGTTGAGGGGGATTTCGTAAGAATCGATGACTGGCTGGCCGAAAACAGTCATCAGAGTAATCAGACTACTCAGAATAATCAGAATGATCTCTACCTTGTCATCGACCGCCTATCGGTTGATGATTCGAAGGACGCTATCGCCCGACTGACAGACTCGGCGGAAACGGCCTTCTTCGAGGGCAACGGCGAACTACGACTGCTATTCCCGCCATCAAACTTATACTATGACTTCTCGCAGCGCTTCGAGGCAGACGGCATCACCTTCGAGGAACCGACCGATATTCTCTTTTCATTTAATTCGCCTGCGGGGGCCTGTCCTGAGTGCCAGGGATTCGGCAGTGTGATCGGTATCGACGAACGGCTGGTCATCCCCAATACTACCCTCAGTGTCTATGACGGCTGCGTGGTGTGCTGGCACGGCGATAAGATGAAGGAGTGGAAGGACTGGTTCTGCAGACATGCCGCTAAAGACGACTTCCCCATCTTCGAGCCGTACATGGACCTGACCCGTCAGCAGAAAGACTGGCTCTGGCACGGGTTGCCATCAGACAAAGGCAAGAAAGAGAGACCCTGCATCGACCAGTTCTTCGAGATGGTGAAGGACAACCAGTATAAGATACAATATCGTGTGATGATGGCCCGGTATCGGGGAAAGACAACCTGTCCGAAATGCCACGGAACCCGTCTGAAGCCTGAGGCAGAATGCGTGAAGATCGACGGGCATAGCATCACTGACTTGGTACAGATGCCTGTGAACAGACTCAAGGAATGGTTCGACAATCTGCAACTCAGCGACCATGATGCGGAGATCGGCAAACGTCTGCTGACAGAGATAAAATCACGTATCCAGTTCCTGTTAAATGTGGGCTTGGGCTATCTGACACTCAACCGCCTCTCAAATTCGCTCAGCGGCGGCGAGAGCCAACGCATCAACCTATGTACTTCGTTAGGCAGCAGCCTTGTGGGTTCGCTATATATCCTCGATGAACCGTCAATAGGTCTGCATTCGAGAGACACCAACCGGCTGATACATGTACTGAAAGAGTTGCAGATGTTGGGAAATACGGTTGTGGTGGTGGAGCATGACGAGGAAATCATGCGGGCTGCAGATTATCTGATAGATGTGGGTCCCGATGCGGGTAGGCTCGGGGGAGAGATCGTGTTTGAGGGGAGTGCGGAGCGTATTTCTAGCCAAGCTAACCAGACTAGTCTTTCGAGAAGCCATACCGTCAGATATCTGCTTCATCAGGAAGAGATTCCTGTACCTAAGAGCCGGAGACCATGGAACCTGCATATCGACATCAAGGGTGCTAGAATGAATAACCTCAGAGGCATTGACGTGATGATTCCACTCAATGTAATGACCGTCGTAACGGGTGTCTCTGGCAGTGGCAAGTCGAGTCTGATCAAAGGTATCCTCTACCCTGCCCTGAAGCGCCATTTGGGCGACGTCTGCGATGCACCTGGCGAATATCTGGGCTTAGGTGGCGACATCAATGCCATCAAACGCATCGAGTTTGTGGATCAGAGTCCGATAGGCAAAAGTTCACGCTCCAATCCTGCCACCTATGTAAAGGCTTACGATGCCATCCGTGAACTGTTCGCAGAGCAGCCGTTGTCGAAACAGATGGGCTATACAGCGCAATATTTCTCCTTCAATGCTGACGGCGGACGGTGCGAGGAATGTAAAGGTGCCGGTGTCATCACCGTAGAAATGCAGTTTATGGCCGACCTCGTGCTGGAATGCGAAGCCTGTCACGGTCACCGTTTCAAGCACGACATCCTCGATGTAAGATTCGAGGGACTGAACATCGACGACGTGCTGAACCTGACCATCTCAGAGGCATTGGAGTTTTTTGCTGAGCATCATGAAGATACGATCGTTAAGCGCCTGAAATCCTTGAATGACGTCGGCCTTGGCTATATCAAACTCGGTCAAAGTTCCTCCACCCTTTCCGGTGGCGAAAACCAGCGTGTGAAACTAGCCTATTACATCAATCAGGAGAAGCAGGAGCCAACCCTCTTTATTTTCGACGAGCCGACAACCGGTCTGCACTTTCATGATATAAAAAGACTGTTAGACTCTTTTGAGGCATTAATCTCACGAGGACATAGTATTCTTATCATCGAACACAATATGGAGGTGATTAAATGTGCAGACTACGTGATTGACCTGGGACCAGACGGTGGTGACCGTGGTGGAAATCTCGTCGTGGCAGGAACACCCGAAGAGGTGGCCGAATGTGGTGATAGCATCACAGGACAATACCTGAAAGAAAAATTAAAATAATTGTTAAAAAGAGAACAACTTATCGATATTTTTCGTAACTTTGCACCGCTTTAGAAGAAAGATATAGGATATTAGTTTGAGAATCAGTTAGTTAGAAAGAATTGAAGGTAAAAAGATGAGGCAATTAAAAATTCAGAAAAGTATCACAAACCGTTCGAGTGAGGCACTCGACAAATACCTTGTAGAAATTGGTCGTGCACCATTGATTTCCATTGATGAGGAAATCGAGCTTGCTCAGAAGATCCGCAAGGGAGGTCCAGAGGGAGAACGTGCAAAAGAGAAGTTGGTGACCGCCAACCTGCGTTTTGTCGTTTCCGTTGCCAAGCAGTATCAGCATCAGGGTCTGACCCTGACAGACCTGATTGATGAAGGTAACATCGGACTTATCAAGGCCGCTCAGAAGTTTGATGAGACACGTGGATTTAAGTTTATCTCCTATGCTGTGTGGTGGATTCGTCAGAGTATTCTTCAGGCCATTGCAGAGCAGAGCCGTATCGTTCGTCTTCCTCTGAACCAGGTTGGTTCTCTAAACAAGATCAATCATGAGATCAACAAATTCGAGCAAGAGCATCAGCGCCATCCCTCTGTATCGGAACTGGCAGAGGCGACTTCCATCGACGAGGATAAGATTGGCCAGTCCATGCAGGCTGACAGTCACCACGTGAGTATTGATGCCCCGTTCCAGGATGGTGAAGACAATTGTATGCTCGATGTGATGGCCAGTGGTGATGACAGCCGTACCGACCGTCAGGTAGATCACGAGTCGATGGCCCTCGAATTGAATAATGTTCTGAACAAGGTGCTGAAGGAGCGTGAGATCACCATCATCCGTGAGTGCTTCGGTATTGGGTGTCACGAGAAAGGGCTTGAGGAGATTGGCGACCAACTCGGTCTGACCCGTGAGCGCGTACGTCAGATCCGTGAGAAAAGCATCGCCAAGCTACGTGACTCAGGCAATGCTAAAATTTTAATGAAATATTTAGGCTAAAATTTTTGCAGCTCCAAAATTATTCGTACCTTTGGGGCTGTGAAATGCAAAAAGCTGATATATACGATAGTGCTGGGCATACTCACAAGTATGCCCAGCAGCGTTTTTGCCAAGGAGAAAAAAGACTCCCTGATCCTGCCACGTATCTATGCCTATCCGAAATACCATCAGCCATACACCGATAGCATCACAGACAATGTTTACATGAAACTCCGCTTAAACGTGGAACGTCGCAATCCAACCATCTGGCTTATCCCGACCCTATACGTATTAGCAAAGGACGACCGGAAATATATACGGGAAACATACAATAAGATATTATACACGAATGATCACAACTATGATATTATCGGTCAGGTGAAAGCAGGTACCATCAGACGTAATCGTAATGCGATGCCTACTTTAGTCGATCTGATTACACCAAAGATATACGATGTGGCGCTATATGACGGACATATTCTCTCACCGTTTAATCATACAAACAAGAAATATTACAAATTCCACCAGGAAACCAACAATGATGGTACAACACGCATTGATTTTAAGCCTAAACTCTACAATACCCAGTTACTGAACGGCTATGCCATAATTGAAACAGAGACAGGGCGAATCCTCAAGTCAGTGCTCAACGGAGAATTTGACATGATCAACTTCCGCACAGAAATCAACTACAGCAATCTGGGTGGACGATTTATCATCCCATGGCGTTCGTCGACTGCTGCTACATTCAATTTTGTAGGCAACCGTATCTCCGCCAATCTCACATCCATACATAACTGTAAAGCGGAAATGCCCGACACCATTCCCTGGGCAGAAGGCAAGGCAACGATGGACACCCTACGACCTATTCCGTTGACTGTGGAGGAAGAAGAACTCTATGAGAAAACCGAGGACTACTTCCCCAAGCCACCAGCGCCAGAAGATACTATCACCAAAAAGCCCAACTTATTCAAGAAGATCTTCTGGGACACTATTGGCGAGACCCTCGTCACCCCAATCAGAGCAGAATCGGAACAGACCTATTTCAAGCTTTCACCCATCATCGACCCGCTCGCCATCAGGTATAGCGACAGCAGGGGTTTCTCCTATAAGATGAAACTGCGTTTCCAGTACAGCTTCTCCAAGCACCGCTACCTGACTTTCAATCCATACTTCGGTTATAATTTCAAAATCAAGCAGGTCTTCTTCGATGCACCTTTGCGTATGATCTATAACCCAAAGCGCAACGGATATGCCGAGATAAAAGCAGGTAACGGCAATCGCATTAGCAATTCGACGGTTGAGGAACAGATCAAGGAGGAGTTTGGCGATACGCTCGACTTTACGAATATGGAGATGAATAAGTTTAAGAACACGTATATCCGAGCCTTCAACAATATTATGCTCTTCGACTGGTTGGACATAGAGTCTGGCCTCGTCTTTCACAGGCGCAGTGCAGTCAATAAGAATATGATGAGTAGATACAATATGCCGACGGTCTACACCAGTTTTGCACCGATGATGGGCATCAAGATTCTGCCTTGGGAAAAAGGGCCGTTGCTCGCCATCGATTGGGAACGAGGCATCAAAGGCATCGGATCGTCGAACATCAGCTATGAACGCTGGGAAACTGATATACAATGGAAAAAACGTATTCCAGGACTCAGAGTCTTGAATCTAAGGGCAGGCTATGGTACCTATTCCCATCGGGAGCAAAACTATTTCGTAGACTTTGACAACTTCCAAGAGACAAATTTGCCTGATGGCTGGGATGATGACTGGAGCGGTGACTTCCAACTATTAAACGGAAGTGAGTTCAACCGTTCCAACTACTATATCCGTGCGAATGTCTCTTACGAGTCGCCACTGCTGTTTGCTACTTGGCTACCATACGTGGGGAAATACATCGAAAAGGAAAGATTCTATATCAATTCCGTTCTACTGGAACGTTCACGCCCCTATTACGAAATAGGCTATGGTTTCACTAACAGATACATCTCCGTAGCGGCCTTTGCCAGTTTCAAGAACAGCCACTTTCAGCGTGTGGGCTTTAAGTTCGATTTTGAGATCTTCAGACGTTGGTAGTGAGTTGGAAGAGATGAGATATAAGAGGTAAGAGTTATGAGTAAGCCGTTAACAGTTTATAAGGCCAGTGCAGGAAGCGGAAAAACCTTCACGCTTGCCACAAATTATATTAAGTTGGTGGTTGAGAATCCGCTATCCTACCGTAACATCCTGGCCGTGACTTTTACCAACAAGGCCACGGAAGAGATGAAGATGCGTATTCTCAGCCAGTTATACGGCATTTGGAAACAACTGCCAGACTCTGCCAATTACATGAGGGCTATCTGCGAGAAAACGGGGTTGTCGGAAGCCTTAGTCAGCGAGCGTGCCGGTATCGCTCTCAGCAATCTGCTCCATAACTATAATTACTTTCGTGTGGAGACCATCGACACTTTCTTCCAAGGGGTGCTTCGTAACCTTGCACGAGAACTGGACCTCACTGCGAATCTGCGCATCGGACTTAATGACAGCCAAGTAGAAGAACTCGCCGTCGACAAGCTGATAGAAGACCTCAACACAACGGACGTTATACTCCAATGGCTATTGAGATACATTATGGAGAATATCTCCGATGATAAGTCGTGGAATGTGATTGGACAGATCAAGACCTTCGGCAAGACAATCTTCCATGATGAATACAAAAATGTCAGCAACATGCTTCGACAGAAGATGGAGGAGCCTGGGTTCTTTGACAACTATACTACCCGGCTTAAAGAATTGCGCGCCGCTGCAGAGGAACGGATGAAAGGGTTGGCCCATGATTTCTTTGAGACGATTGACAGTGAAGGTCTTAGCATCGATGATTTTTCTTATGGGAAATCCGGTGTCTGCAGCATCTTCCTGAAACTACAGGAGGGGCTGTTCGATGAGAGTATCGTCAGTAAACGAGTGACAGAGAGCGTGGGCGATTCCGGGAAATGGTGCAAGAAAAACCATCCCCGCAGGGAACAGATCCAAAGCCTTGTGGACACTTCGCTTGACAATATACTCAGAACGGTTATCGAAGAGCGTCCCCGTCAATGGAAACGCTATAAGACAGCTGAACTCACCCTACGTCACCTCAATCAGTTAAGGCTATTGGGCTGCATAGAGAAGACAGTGCGAGAACTGAACGAAAGTGCAAATCGTTTCCTGTTATGCGACACCCAACAATTGCTCCATGCCTTAATCGATGGCAGCGACACGCCCTTCATTTTTGAGAAGATCGGCACCCAACTGCAACATATCATGATTGACGAGTTCCAGGACACGTCGACCGTACAGTGGCAGAACTTCAAGGTATTACTCTCTGAAGCCATGAGTCAGGAAGGATCAGAGAGCCTGATTGTCGGCGATGTGAAGCAAAGTATCTATCGCTGGCGTTCGGGTGACTGGCGACTCCTGAATGATATCCAGACACAATTCCCTTCGTCTGAGGCGCAACTCGACATCCGCACCCTCGACACCAATTATCGCTCGCAGCGCAACATCATTGAATTCAACAACGCCTTCTTCCGTTCAGCCGCGCAACTCGAATATCTGGCCTTACAAGACAATCCGGAAGCCACAGCCCTTCAACGTGCCTATGCCGATGTGAAGCAAACCGTGCCCGACAAACTGGGTAACAACGGAATGATCAACATTCAGTTGCTGCCACCAGATGATTATCAGGAAAAGACCTTCGCGAGAATAGCCGACATCGTATGTGAGCTAACCGAAAAAGGCGTGAAACCCTCAAGGATGGCCATCCTTGTAAGGGCAAATGCCTATATCCCACAAATTGCCGACTATTTCACCAAACAACTGCCCGATATACGCATTGTTTCCGATGAAGCTTTCCGCTTGGATGCCTCTATAGCCGTCAATCTGCTCGTCGGATCCCTACATCTCATCACCCACCCCGACGACATCCTTGCCAAAGCCAATGTTGCCAAATTTTATCAACGCTATGTGCTGGGAACAAAGATGCCTGATAACGAACTGCTGCTCAGTACCAATCCTCTCAACGAGCTATTGCCTGAGGCCTATATCAACCACTTCGAAGAACTGACGAACCTGTCATTATACGAACTGACAGAACGCCTCTACACCATCTTTGAACTCCATCGTTTAGAGGGGCAGAGTGCCTATCTGTGTGCTTTTTATGACCAACTTCTCAACTTCACCAGCGAAAATGCGACAGGCATTGATGCCTTTGTTTCCGAATGGGAAGAGAACCTCTGTTCAAAAACCATTCAAAGTGACGAAATCAATGGTATACGCCTGATATCCATCCACAAATCAAAAGGACTGGAGTTCGATCATGTCATCATTCCCTTCTGCGACTGGCAACTTGAAAAATCGCAAGGCAACATTCTCTGGTGCAGACCTGACGAAGCGCCATTTAATGACTTGCCTATCGTGCCCATTGACTATAGCCCTAAGCAGATGAGGGGCACCATCTATGAAGATGACTATCAGCATGAACACTTGCAGAATACTGTCGACAATCTCAACCTGCTCTATGTCGCCTTCACACGTGCCGTTCAGAGTCTGTTCGTCATCGGCAAGCGTAATGCCAAGAACAGCCGATCCATGCTCATCGAACAGGTGCTGCCACTTATTGTACAAGAGATACCAGATGCCAACCTCTCAGGTATCGACAACGAAAGTGACCCTGTTGAATTCACCTGTGGCACTCTGGTACTAGAAGAAGACGCCCCACACAAAGAATCGACCAATCCTTTCCTACAAGAGGCGGAAACCGTCAGTTTCAAAATCAAGACGTTCGACAATCCCGTATCTTTCCGTCAGAGTAATCGCAGCAAGGATTTCATCTCTGCACAAGACGATGATAACGAGGAACAACAGCAGCGGCAATACATCCAGACGGGCAGTATCCTCCATCTGATTTTCTCAACCATCCGCACCTCTGCCGATATTGACAGTGCTTTAAAGCGTCTTCAGCTTGAAGGCATCCTCTATGATGAAGAGGTGACGGCCGAGAAGATATCATCCATGCTTCGCAAACGGTTACAGAACGCTCGAGTGGCCGATTGGTTTTCTGACCGATGGACGCTCTTCAACGAATGTACTATCCTTTCAGTTGAAAATGGCGAAGTCATCGAGAGACGTCCAGACCGTGTGATGACCAACGGCAAGGAATGGGTGGTGGTCGACTTTAAGTTCGGAAGCCCGAAGGATGAATACCACAATCAGGTACGCGAATATATGCAATTACTGGTCAACATGGGCCATACCAATATCAAGGGCTACCTCTGGTTCGTTTATTCGAATATAATTGAAGAAGTAATACTAAACCAACTATAAAACCCACGCTATGAAATCCTTTCTCGAATACGTCGCTGCCGACCTGCTACAAAAATACGGCACCAACCTGTCAAGAATCGCAGTGGTCTTCCCAAACAAACGGGCAGCCCTTTTCCTCAACGAACATCTGGCACGTCTGGCAGGTAAACCGCTCTGGAGTCCGGCCTATATCACCATCAGCGACCTTTTCCGTAATCATAGCCAGCGACAGGTGGCAGACCCCATCCAACTGATCTGCGATCTGCATCAGTGTTTCACGCAGTGTACTGGCATCGATGAAACTCTTGAGCATTTCTATGGCTGGGGACAGCTGTTGCTTTCCGATTTCGATGATATCGACAAGAACATGGCCTCAGCTGAACATGTTTTCGCCAACCTACGCGACATCCACGAATACGACGACACCTCATACTTGACTGAAGAACAGAGAATTACACTTCAAAGGTTTTTTAGCAACTTTAACGAGGAACATAATAGTGAACTGAAACAGCGCTTCCTCCAACTTTGGAGTCATATCCTCGACATCTATCTATCGTTTAATGACAGATTAGCAAAGCAAGGATTGGCTTATGAAGGGGCGCTCTACCGTGAAGTGGCAGAACGTGAGGACATTGAATTCGAATACGATACCTATCTCTTCATCGGCTTCAATATGCTACAGCAGGTCGAACAGACACTCTTCCGTCGTATGAAGCAACAAGGGAAGGCCCGTTTCTATTGGGACTACGACCACTATTACCTCAACACCAATGAGGCAGGATACTATATTGCCCAATATCTCAACGACTTTCCAAACGAATTTGACAATCGAAATGATGAAATATACAGCAACTTCACCAAACAGAAGACCATCACCTATATCTCTGCTCCGACAGAGAATATCCAGGCACGCTATATTTATACCTGGCTACGACAGCAGAACCGCATCGCCGACAACAGGCGAACAGCCGTTGTGCTCTGTAATGAGAACTTGCTGCAGACAGCGATTCATTGCATCCCTTCCAAAGCGAAAAAAGTGAATATCACAACAGGTTATCCGCTTTCGCAAACCCCAATTACCTCGTTCGTCAATCTGCTTGTCAACCTACAAACGAACGGCTATGTTGCTGAAACAGGCCACTATCGTCTCCGACACGTCAACCTTGTGCTGCGACATCCCTATTCCCACCATGTTTCTACGGCCAGCAACAGTCTATATGATGAGTTGAACGCACAGAAGATCTACTATCCTGACTCAACTCTGCTCTCAAAAGACAAAGGTCTTCAGTTACTCTTCTCTATGGAGCATGCCAGCACAGACCGATTTAACAGCACTCTCCTTCTCTGGCTGATGTCTGTCATCCGTCAAATAGCCAAAACCGTCAGTAAAGATGAAGCAGAACCCTCTCCCCTGACTCAGGAAAGTCTGTTCCGGATGTATACCTTGCTGAATCGTTTGAGCGACCTCGTTGAAAAAGGTAGTCTTCAAGTCGACACCATTACTTTGCAACGACTCATCACGCAGATAGTCTCTGCCACCAGCATCCCCTTCCACGGAGAACCCGTTGAAGGTATTCAGATAATGGGTGTACTGGAAACGCGAAACATCGACTTCGAACATGTGCTGCTGCTCTCCTGCAATGAGGGCAACCTGCCCAAAGGGCTGAGCGACACATCATTCATCCCTTACAGCATCCGAAAGGCCTACGGACTCACCACCATCGACCATAAGGTGGCCATCTATGCCTATTATTTCCATCGGCTGCTGCAACGTGCCAGCGATATCACATTGGTCTATAACAATTCCACCAACGATGGTCAGACTGGTGAGATGTCGCGCTTTATGCTGCAGATGATGGTTGAGAGTGGGCACAAGGTTAATATACAGGCTCTGATGGCAGGTCAGGTACCCATACCGCGGACGCTCCAGCCTATAGAAAAGAGCGATGCCGTTATGCAAATCCTACGGAAGCATTTTGAAGCTAACATGCTTACCCCAACGGCCATCAACCGCTACATGCGCTGCCAATTGCAGTTCTTCTATCGCTACGTGAGCGGCATCATCGAACCCGACAATGATGATGAAGACGCCATCGACAACCGCGTCTTTGGAAATATCTTCCACCTCGCTGCCCACATCCTCTACAAGAAACTCATGCAAAAGAGCCGAAAGATCATGGCGGCTGACATTGAGTACTTACTCCAAACGGAAGTAGACATTCACCGGGCAGTTGATGAAGCCATCAAACAGGAGTTGTTCCACATAAAGGATGCTACCCGGCCATTGCCACCACTCGACGGACTGCAGATCATCAATCGAGAGGTCATCATCAAATATATCCGGCAACTACTTGAGATCGACCGTCGCCTGACACCATTTTCTATTCTTAAACTCGAAAAACCAGAGATGATGGACTATGAGATCTCTATTGGCAAGGACACATTCTCGACGACGCTTGGAGGAACAATTGACCGTCTTGACAGTATCACAACCCCAGATGGTACAGAGCAGATTCGTGTGATTGACTACAAGACAGGAAGCCGCCGGCTCAAGGCACTTGCCGATGTGGATGCCATCTTTGCACAGGAGAGCTTAAAAGATCATAGCGATTATTACCTACAGGCTTTTCTCTACAGCCATATTGTCAGGCTCAAGTCAAAGAACGTTCCTGTGGCACCAGCCCTACTTTTCATCCAGCATGCCGGTAGCGAAGATTACGACCCCACCCTCTGCCTGGGCCGTGAACCTGTCAACGACATCGCAAATTATTCAGAAACGTATATGAAGCAGCTTGATAGTGTCATCAGCAACATCTTTAATCCTGCTATCAGTTTTACGCCTACCGATGACAGGAAACGATGCCAACACTGTCCGTATGCAAACCTCTGCGGGATATTATCCTAACGGTTCTTGTGCCTGAGATACCAGCCGTGAGTAAAGAAATGATATAACAGAAGTGCAACCACTGTTATACAGAGAGCCACATGCAGTGCAACTTCCGTCTGCAGTTCCAGTAGGCCATAGCCCATACCAATGCCGAGTGCCAATCCAAACTCCCAAGCCAGGAAAAAAGTGCTCTGTGCCGTCCCACGCTGGCAATGACGGCTCAACTTAATATAAAACAACAAGAAGCGTGAGCCTATAATACCCAGTCCAAA